>NZ_FUWM01000016.1:0-2552 GCF_900167185.1 Selenihalanaerobacter shriftii | reverse complement strand
AAGTTTACATTAGTGTAAGCTTAGTTTCCCCTGCGTAATTTTACGTAACTAAATTTTTTAAATTAATTCTTGACATATATTAGCTGGTTTATACGCCGTTCGCATTTATCACTCTTCCTATATCAGTTAATAAAAATATCATTCTGCCCATCTGTGATGACATAATTTTATTCATGCCTAATTTTATCTTCATCATAATAATTTTCTATAAATTTGACATGTTAAAATCATCTAATAAATCTTTTAAATTATATCTAACATCTGCACACTCTTTCAAAATAACTTTTGCTTTATTTTTTATTGTTTCGTTTTCTGTGGTGACAGCAACATCATATGCAATTCTTCCAAATAAATCATAATTACTCCACCCGCCATATCCAGTTGCTTCTACATAATTTCTATTGATTGAATCTAATAGCTTAACTTGGTTAGTTTCATCAAATTTTAAAATCATTTTTCCAAAATTATCAAGTTGATATTTAACTATAAATTTTGCGATTAAATCATCTTTTAGAACTTTTAGTATCTTTTCATAAACCTCTAAATCGAATATTTCATTTTTAATTTTATCAGGTAAAGAAATATCATTTATTTTAGAGGGTACATTAATTTCTGTACTGAGTTCAGGCTTGTCAAAATTTGGTTTTTCTAGAATTGGTTTTCCTTCAACAGCAATAAAAAATTCCTCTAATTTTTCAGCACTTAATTCAACATTTGGATTAACTTCTATTCCAAATATTGATTCCATATAATCTGGTTTAATTTTTGTTCCTTCTAAAAAAACGGGTATAAATTTTTCTTGTTTAGTATCCCTATATACTTTTGGACTTATAATAGAAGTTTCTATCCCAACACCACTAACTCTATTATTAGCTCTGTTCACATACTCTTTCTCACATAAAACAAAAACTTTTTCAGCTTTTCTTATAGAATCTTCCATAAAAAAATCCATGTTATATCCATGTCTCATTTCCCATTTATCAAAAATAACATCATATTTATCTAGTAGTTTTGTAGCTAAATTTTTAACAAACGTATCATATTGATACCAACAATATGATATAAAAACTTTTTTCATAAAATCACTCCTTAGAAATTCAAACTAAATAACAAAAAAACTAGTCTATCTATATGCCAAATATTCCTCGGGTTACCGATGCCCGTAAAACCTTATAGACTTAAAGTAAAAATCAAAGTTTTCATAAGTAAAATTAAATTTTCTTTTATAAATTAACATAGGTGTCAACCACACTATGTTAGGTGAAATTGTCAAACCTTTTATTAATTTTCTATCTAATTTTATATTTCTCTAAAAGTAAATTGGGAACTTCATGCATTAATGAAAAATCAAAGTTTTTTCTCGCTATTAATTTCGGATTATCAATTGGTTCTGATGAAATTATATCTACAGTTTTTCTACCTGCTTCAATCAGTTTTTTATCATCTAAGACTTGCTTATTAACTTCTTTGTTAATATATAATTCTTCAGAAAAATTAAAAATTATGTAGTTTACAGCAGCTAGTTTGTCTTCATGCGATAATTTCCTGAATTGACGGTAAAATCTTCTATATCTCTTATGTTTAGAATCAACGAACATCATAATAACACTTGACTTTTCCAAAGGAAATACACATATATGAATATCTCTTGTTTTATATTGAGAAGACATATTATATAAATCATTAATAATATTTCCTTCAAAATCAACTAATAATGTAATATTACTTTGAAAAGCAATAGGAACTACATAATCAAGTTTCTGATGATAAAATAAGTAGTATTCTTTCTCCCATCCTTTATTATCTACCCTCTTTGCTCGCTTGAATCCTTCATAATATTCTTGTAAGTCTAAATTATTCACTAACTGTTTTTGCTTATGTAATTCAGAAGGTAAACCTAAGTCTGACTTCATATTATCAAATAGAGCAATTTCAAATTTTCTCTTACTAATACCTTTTAAATAATTTTTCATTGCAATCTGTGCAATCATTCTAGAGGTAGGAACATCTCCATAATTATCAGGATTCTCATAATCACTAAAAATTTTACTATCACACTCTCTACAAATTAATTGAAAGGTACCTGATTGATTCACACCATCTTCATCATCTAATAAAAGTATTTGAACTAATTTATTGTTATTATAAACTTCTCCTTCCACTGCAATATTTCTTAACAAAAACGCTGGTATAGAATGTGAATTACAAAAACTACTACATTTCTTACCACAATAAAAACATTCTTCACTTTTAGCATCTTTTCTACTTTTACTAAACAGCTTTGACATTCTCTTTCTATATTCAATAATGTTATCTTTAGTAATATTTATATTTTCTCCCGAAAGAATTCCTAAATTGAACATATGTGTAAAGCCTTCATCAGAATTAAACATAACTATACCTCCTAAAATTACTAGCAAGTTAACAATTTCACCTAACATCCTTGTATGCGAATGGCGTAGTCACGGTAGGAATGTTAGTTACCCAACATCCCCCGCACAGATCCCAGCGTGCGAAATTATCGCACTGGGCTCTTCAGTAAATATTCGCTT
>NZ_FUWM01000015.1 GCF_900167185.1 Selenihalanaerobacter shriftii | reverse complement strand
TGGCGGGAATGTGTAGGAATCGAACCTACCGCGGACAGCTCAAGGCTGGCCCGCCGCCGGATTTGAAGTCCGGGGCACCCACCAGGGGTACAGCCATTCCCAAATTTAATTTCTAGGTTTCATTATACTCTTCTTTTATACTATTGTCAAGAAATCTGTAATTTATCTATTGCTTCATTGAAACGCTGATGTTTACTTGGATTCAGAGTCAAAACGCTTCCTTCACCAATAGTTACCATCGGTGAATATCTCTAACCTCTACTTTCTGCTTTTAATGTTTCATACCGCCCCCTACTCTATTAACTTCTTGAAATGTGAAATTATAATTGAAATTTCTTCATTTCTAACAGTTCTTGGATCAATAATTATTTTTTCAGCTTGAATTCGAGTAAATAAAGTAGGATTAAACTTCCTGTTAAAAAAAGTTAAAGTGTTGTGAACTTCACAGCTCACAACACTTTAAAATCTATACTTTAAATTGGTCAACTAACCCTTTTAAATCAATAGCTTCTTCAGTCAATGATTCTGAAGTCTTTTTCATTTCTTTAGACATATCATCAATATTTTCAGTAGAATCAACTACTTGGTCAGCCCCAGCAGCCATTTGTTGAGCTGCTGCACTAGAGTCTTTAATCTGAGAGCTTGTTTCATTTATAGCTTCACTTATTTCTTCAAAAGCATCTCCTGCTTTAGTAATTACTTCCTCTCCAACTGCAACTTCCTCCGTTCCTTCTTCAATTGCTGTAATAGCTTCTTCAGAACCTTTTTGTGTTTCTCTAATTAATTTAGCTATATCCTCGGTAGCATTAGAAGTCTCTTCAGCTAAATTCTGAATTTCTTCTGCTACTACTGCAAAGCCACGTCCATGCTCTCCTGCTCTAGCAGCTTCTATAGTTGCATTCAAAGCTAATAAATTAGTCTGTTCAGCGATATTGGTTATTAAATTTATAATCTCTTCAATCTCTTTGGTTTTCGCACCTAAATTACCAATTATACTTGCAGATTCTTCTACCATATTACGAATAGAATGCATTTCAGTAACAGCCTTCTCTATAGACTGACTACCATCATCCACTGTCTCAGTCATTCTTTCTGCTGAGGATGAAACCATTTCAGTATTTGATGCTATCTCTTGTATACTAGCTGATAATTCAGTAATATTAGCTGTAGTATTCTCAATATATTGGTCAGATTCATCTATAGTAGTCGATAAATTCTCACTAGAGCTGCTTACCGTTTGGGCTGAAGATTTAACTTGCTTTATTATATCTGCTTGTTTATCAATCATATTATTAAAAGTAGTACCTAAGACCCCTAATTCATCTTCACGATGAGCAAAGTCAACTTGAGCAGTTAAATTCCCTTGTTCCGTCTTATCTAAAATATCTACTAATTGATTAATAGGTCCTGTTATATTGTTAGTTACAAAAACAGCTCCTGTCCCCATTAATGCCATAGCCACAAGACATGTAATTATCATCGTCCAAGCTACATCTTTATTAAACCGAGTCATATTACTAACCTGGTCTGCAACTATTATATGCCAACCTAATTCCGAATTATATTCATAACTAGCGATCATCCTATTACCATTAAATTCATATTCTAATATTTTTGTATTATTTTTCTGAATACTATTTAAAAGTTTGGAGCTATTTTTAGGATTTCCATATAATATTTCTCCTTGCTTGTCTATTATGTAAATCTGTCCAGTTCCATTCTGAAAATATCTCTTCTCTTTCTTATTAAGACCATCTAAATTATTAATTAACTCTTGTTTTGATCTATTAACTCCATTAAAATGATAATTTAACTCATTAGATATAGTATCTAATTTTTCAGTAGATAATTTTTTGAAACCATCCGTTGCTGTATTATAAGTAAAAATTCCTAATAATAATAAACCAATTAACCCTAAGATTCCAGAAAAGATTAATGTCTTTAATAAGAGCCGACTCTTCAAAGTCCGTTCAACATCAATATCAAACATCTCTTTATCAATTAACTGCAAGTTAATCCTCCTTTATTATACAATTTAATTATTCATATCCTATTACATATTCATGCCACATTTCATCTATTATCTAATTATGTAATAACTCCTCTATTACCTTTAATTTCTATAAAATAATTAGTTTCTCCTGCATTTATCCCATAATTTGTAAAAAAATGATCTTAACAATAATTTGATGCTATCTATAAAAAAGCTCTCTATTATTAATAATAGAGAGCTTAATAACTTATTTACCTTTTAACTCGCCAGTCATGAGTATATATATTCATTCTTCTTCCTCTAGCAAATCCAATTAAAGTAATTCCTAATTCATCTGCCATATTAACTGTTAATGACGTTGGCGCTGCTCGAGAAATTAGGATTGACAGACCTAACTTAGCTGTTTTAAGCAAAATCTCTGAAGAAACTCGCCCACTAGTGACCAAAAGTTTATCATTAAGCTTTAAATCTTTCATGATTGTTTCTCCAACAATTTTATCTACTGCATTATGTCGCCCAATATCTTCATTGAAAATTAAAGTTTCCTTAGGAGTACAAAGAGCTGAACTATGTGAACCTCCAGTTTCTTGGAATAATTCAGCTCTCTGTTGTAACTCTCTAACTAACTTTAAAACCATATCTACTTCAATCTCTAATTCTAATTCTATCTTATTACACTGTAAAGAATCAATTACATTATAAAAAATAGTTCCCTTTCCGCAACCTGATGTAATTGTTCTTTTACCATATAATTTCTCTACTAAAGAAGATGTATTATCTTTAGTTTCTACTCTAACTATTCCATCCTCTTGGTCAACTTCAACTTTCTTTACATCACCTTTATCATTAATTAACCCTTCAGATTTTAAAAAACCTAAAGCTAAATAATCTAATTTAAGAGGAGTACAGAGTAAGGTAACGATTTCTTCATCATTGAGTATAATCGTTAAAGGCATTTCTGTAACTACTGCATCAGCTAAATTAGTAATTCCTTCTTTACTTGCTCTCAATACTGTAATTTCTTCTAGTTCTTTCACTATTTTCACCTCAAAGGGTCATAATTATTTATTCTAACTAACTTTTTCTATATTAATTGCACAAACCTTATACTCTGGAATCTTAGCTACAGGATCTAAAGCTGGATTAGTTAAAACATTAGCAGCTGATTCAGCAAAATGGAAAGACATAAAGACTAAACCTTCTGGAACTCTTTCACTAATAGTTACTTTAGATTCTACTGTTCCACGGCGAGAAGTTACTTCTACTTTATCGCCTTCTTTAACATTTAATTTTTCAGCATCAGCTAAGTTTACTTCCATTAATTCTTCAGGATAATGCTCATCTAAAGCATCAGCATGACGAGACATGGTTCCTGTATGGAAGTGGAATAAGCGTCTTCCAGTAGTTAGCACATATGGGTAATCATCATCTGGTTGTTCTTGAGGTGGCATATATTCTGCTGGATTAAACTGTCCTAATCCTCTAGCAAATTCACCTTCATGCAAATACTTAGTTCCCGGATGATTATAATCTGGACATGGCCACTGCAGACCATCTTCTTCTATTCTATCATAACTCATACCACCATAAATTGGAGTTACACTAGCAATTTCATCCATAATCTGACTTGAATTCTTATAATCCCAATCATGTCCCATTCGCTTAGCTAACTCATTAAATATTACCCAATCCGGCTTACTTTCACCTATTGGTTCTATAGCTTTTCTTATTCTCTGCACTTTTCTTTCAGAGTTAGTAAATGTTCCATCCTTTTCTGCAAAACTAGCAGCTGGTAATACTACATCAGCATATTCTGCTGTTTCACTCATGAAAATATCTTGTACTACTAGAAACTCTACATCTTCTAACGCTTCCTTAATATGATTAGAGTCTGGGTCACTTAATACTGGATTCTCTCCCATTACATATAAAGCTTTAACTTTATCCTCATCAATGGCATCAAAAATCTCAGTAACAGTATACCCTACTTCATCTGATAATTCAACACCCCAAGCTTCTTCAAACTTCTTATTAATTGAAGGATCAGCTACACTCTGATATCCTGGATATACATTTGGTAAAGCACCTAAGTCACAGGCTCCCTGTACATTATTTTGACCTCGTAATGGATTGACTCCTGTACTTTCCTTACCAACATTTCCAGTTAACATTGCTAAACAAGCTACAGATAATACATTATCTGTTCCAGAAGTATGCTGAGTAATTCCCATAGCATAAAGAATACTAGCTCGCTCTACTTCTCCATACATATGAGCAGCCTTTACGATATCCTCAGCAGGAACCCCTGTAATATCTGAGACATATTCTGGAGTATACTTTTCAACGATATCCTCTACAGCTTCAAAATTCTCAGTTCTGTCTTCAATATATTCCTCATCTAATAAACCATCTTTAATAATTACATGCATTAAACCATTTAATAAAGCAACATCTGTTCCTGGTTTATGCTGTAACCAAAGATCGGCATACTTAACTAAGTCTATCTTTCTTGGATCAGCCACTACTAACTTAGCCCCTTCTTTTTGAGCCTTCTTGACTCTTAAAGCAATCACCGGATGAGCTTCTGTAGTATTTGATCCTGTAACAAAGATTGCATCAGCACCTTCTATTTCATTAATAGAATTAGTCATTGCTCCACTACCAAAACTTTTGGCTAGACCAGCCACAGTAGAGGAGTGTCATAACCTAGCACAATGGTCTACAGTATTTGTGCCCATCACCGCCCGCATGAATTTCTGCATTAAATAGTTCTCTTCATCAGTACACTTAGCTGAACTTAATCCAGCAGCAGCTTCTCCACCGAACTTATCTTTAATCTCTCCAAACCTATTAGCTACTGTATCAAAAGCTTCGTCCCAACTGGCTTCTCTAAATTTACCATCTTCTTTAATTAATGGTTTAGTTAAGCGATCATCATTGGTAACAAAGTCTAAACCGAATTTACCTTTAACACAAGTTTGACCACGATTAACATTATCACTATTAGTAGTTACTTTAACTATCTCTTCATCCTTCACATTCAATTCTAGCTGACAACCAACTCCACAATAAGGACAAGTAGTCTCAACTTTATCTACTTCCCAATTTCTAGCTTTACCCATTGCAGCCTTTTCCATTAAAGCACCAGTTGGACAGGCATTTACACACATACCACAGAACTGACAGTTAACATCTTCTAAGGGACGATCAAAAGCTGTATTTACTGTAGTTTCAAAACCTCTATTTTCAAATCCAATAGCTGATTCCCTTTGTACCTGGTCACAGATATTAACACATTTTCGACAAAGAATACATTTCTCATTATCACGAATAAAGAATGAATTATCAGCAACTATACCCTCATATTCTCTCATTTTACCATTAAATCTACTCTCTTCTACATCATATTTATAAGCATAGTTCTGTAGCTTACAAGCTCCTGCCTTATCGCAAGTCAGACACTCTTGTTCGTGATTAGCTAACAATAATTCTAATAACAGCTTACGCATTCTAATAACTTTTTCTGATTCAGTATTTACTGCTAAATCTTCACTAACTTCTGTCGTACAAGCTGTAACCATTTGTTCTGAATCTTCTATTTCTACTAAACACATTCTACAAGCTCCTTCAATCTTTAATTCTGGATCATAACATAAATTAGGAATATCAATTCCATATTCTTGAGCAGCTTGTAAAATTGTTTGTCCAGCAGTAGCTTCTAACTGCTGTCCATTAATAGTTATCTTCACGCAGTCTCACTCCTTTCATACTCTTCTTCTTGTTCTACAGTTAAATCTTTACAGACTTCCGTAGGACATACTTTTGCTGTAATGTGAGCTAAATATTCATCTTTAAAATGATTCAAAGTAGTCATAATCGGAGTTGGAGCTGCTTGACCTAAACCACAAAGAGCAGAATTAGACATTACATCAGCTAAATCCTGTAACTTATTTAAGTCTGCTAAAACACCTTCTCCTTTAGAGATTCTATCTAAGATTTCATACATTCTAGTATTACCTTCTCTACATGGCAAGCACTTACCACAAGATTCATGTTCAAAGAAATGCATAAAACATTTAGCAACATCTATAATACAATGAGTTTCATCCATAATCAATAAAGCTCCTGATCCTAAAGTTGCTCCTACTTCTGCTAAAGAATCATAATCCATAGGAGTGTCCATTAAATCTTTAGGAATACATCCTCCAGAAGTACCACCGGTTTGAGCTACTTTGAACTCTTTACCGTTAGCAATACCTCCACCAAAGCCTTCTACTATTTCTCTTAAAGTAGTACCCATAGGAACTTCAATTAAACCTTCCTTTTCTACATCTCCACTTACAGTAAAGACTTTAGTTCCAGTACAACTTTCAGTTCCTATTTCACTGAACCACTCAGCACCTTTCTCCATAATAACTGGGATATTAGCCAATGTTTCTACATTATTAATTAGTGTTGGTTTACCCCATAATCCTTCATTAGGTGGGTATGGAGGTTTAACCTGTGGCTCTCCTCTTTCGCCTTCAATTGACTGGAGCAAAGCAGTTTCTTCTCCACAAACATAAGCTCCAGCTCCTTCTCTAATTTTAATCTTGAAATCAAAACCGGAATCGAATATATTCTCTCCTAATAATCCCATTTCTTCTGCTTGTTCAATAGCTGTCTGTAGCCTACTAACAGCTAGCTGATATTCACCTCTAATATAAATATAACCGGTATTAGCTCCAACAGCATAACCAGCGATGGCCATAGCTTCTAATAAACTATGAGGATCACCTTCCATAATTAAACGATCCTTAGAGGTACCTGGTTCTCCTTCATCCGCATTAGCTACCACATACTTCTCGTCGCCTTCTGCTTGATTAGTAAACTTCCACTTTAAACCTGCAGGGAATCCAGCTCCTCCCCGCCCTCTAAGACCCGACTCATCTACCATATTAATTACTTCTTCTTGACTTAATTCAGTTAAGACAGTTCCTAATGATTTATAACCATCTTGTCCAATATACTGTTTAATATCTTCTGGATCAATGACTCCACAATTACGTAATACAATTCTCATTTCACCAGGGAATACATCCTCTTGTTGATAAGGTGTAATAATCTCAGCATCTTCTTCTGATTCATATAATAACCTTTGAACTCGTCTACCTTTTAATAGATGTTCCTCAGCAATTTCAGCTACATCTTCAACTTGTACATTACCATAATAAACTCCTTCTGGATAAATAACCATTACTGGTGCAGCTTCACACGGACCTAAACAACCTGTATCTACAACTTTTATTTCATTATCAAGTTCCAATCTTTTTAACTCTTTAACTAAAGCTCTCTCTACCTCTTTAGCCCCTTCTTCTACACAATCTTTACCATTACAGATTAGCACATGACTTCGATAAAAAGCCATTATATCCCTCCTTCCTACTTAATACTTCTCTAATATAGAATCTAATTTATTTGCTGTCAAATTCCCATAAATCGTCTCATTAATCATAATTGCAGGCGCAACACCACAGACTCCTAAACAACTAGTTAATTCTAAACTAAACTTATTATCTTTTGTTATTTCACCCGTTTTAATGTCTAATTTTTCTTTAACTTCCTCTAAAATATTAGTAGAACCTTTAATATGACATGGAGCACTTTCACAGACTCTAATTATATTATCACCTTTTTCTTCCGTATCCAATAAAGTATAAAAAGTTGCTACTCCATATACCTTACTTAACGGTAAATTAAGGCTCTTAGCTACTAACTCCAATACTTCTTCACTTAAATACCCTAATTTAGCCTGCACTTTATGCAAAACTGAAATTAAAGGTGTCCGTTCAGATTCGAAATTTTCTGTAATTTGTTTAATAGCTTTCTCCACAATTCTCACCTCCTGACTCATTCTTTATTAATAGCCAATTTATCAACAATACGATTATTAACTATATGCTGGGCAATAATCTTGCGTCCTGCTTCTGGATTTAGATTTCCATATAATACGACAGGTTGATCTGGAGCTGCTACTTTAACTAAAGGTTCATGGTGACAAAGTCCAATACAACCTGTATAAGCAACTGTTACATTATCTAAATCTCTCGTCTCTAATTCATCTAAAATAGCCTCTGATACCTCTCTAGCTCCAGCAGCAATACCGCATGTACCCATAGCAATAGTAATCTTAATATCATTTTCTTTAATCTTCTCTTGCTTTTCTTTAACTTCTTCTTTAATCTTATTTAATTCCTTTAAAGATTTCATCAATTCACCTCCTCTAACTAAAAGTAATAGCTTTACTTAGATAAATATGAGTTTTATAATGTCAGTTATGCAAAATAATCTTGAAAATCATTCCTATAATTAAATATTTATCATTCAGTTTATATAATTTTCTGAAAATAATTGTCGAAATCAAACTATATTTAAATATATTAATTTACATTGTATTATATTATTATATTTAATCAATATATAATAAACAAAAAATAATATACCAAAATTAATTTTGGTATATTATTTTAATTATCTGTTTTTAATAAAATTCCTTTATTATTCATAAGAATTTTATTAAAAATAGAATTCTACATTATTTTCTAGAAAGATGATAAGCTAAACTAATTAATCCGATTGATAAATCCTCATTTCTTAATTCTATTTCAGGCGGAAGTTTAATTCTTGCAGGAGCGAAATTCCAAATAGCTTTTACACCAGCTCCAACTAATTCATCCGCTATTTCTTGAGCATAATCTCCTGGAGCAGCAATAATCCCTATATCTACATTATTTTCTTTAACTACATCGACCAATTCATCTATATGTTGAATCTCTACATCACCAAGTTTACTACCTACCTTATCTGAATCAACATCCAATACATGGTTAATATTTAATCCTAATTTTTTAAACCCGCCATATTTACTTAAAGCATGGCCTAAGTCACCAGCCCCTACTAATACTATCTCCCATTCTTGAGCAAGTCCTAAAATCTTTCTAAGATGCTTTAATAAAACAGGCACCTCATAACCTACACCTCTTCTTCCAAACTCTCCATAATATGATAAATCTTTTCTTACTTGAGTAGAAGGAATACCTATTCTCTCTCCTAGATCCTTTGATGATATCACATCTACATCCATTCTGTCTAATTTCTGCAAACAACGATAATAGATTGGCAAACGCTCTATAGTTGTAGCAGGTGTCATTGCATCTTTCACATTTTCTCCTCCTTCGCTTCTAAAATACTTTCCATGTTTTTTACTAAAATCTAAATTCAATAAACTTAGAAAAATAATACAGAATAAGTGATTCCTTACTTAATATATTACTATAAATATAATAAAAATCCTTTTAAAATACCTAAAAATTATTTATATTTAATATTATCACAAACTTACAGCAAACTATTTTATTCTATTAATTATACTAACCTTCTCTTTACATATAATATAATATATATTATTATATTAGTAATGTTAACTGTTCTTAAAGGAGGCGTATTAATGCTTAAACCTGATTACATAGATCCAGTAGCTTTTGAAATCGGCCCTCTATCTGTACATTGGTACGGAATAATTATGGCTTCCGCTATATTTTTAGGGTTGATCATAGCACTAAAAGAAAGTAAAAGGAGAAATCTAAATCCTGATACTTTCTTAGATCTTATCATCATTGCTATACCAATATCAATTGTTGGTGCTAGAACTTATTATGTTATTTTCCAATGGGATTACTATAGTCAAAATATACAAGATATAATAGCAGTATGGGAGGGTGGTTTAGCTATTCATGGTGCTTTAATTGGAGCTACTCTAACTGCTATCATCTTTACTAAAATAAAAGGAATCAAATTCTGGAAAATTGTAGATATAGCTGCTCCCAGTTTAATTCTAGGTCAAGCAATCGGTCGTTGGGGTAATTTTATTAACCAAGAAGCATATGGATATAAGACTGATTTACCTTGGGGTATGTATATCAATGGTGCTTATCGTCACCCTACCTTTCTATATGAATCAATTTGGGACTTATCAGTCTTTATATTCTTAATGTGGTTAAAAAAGAGAGATAATATTAAAAATGGTGAAGTTTTTTTAACATATATTATGACTTACTCTCTTGGAAGGTTCTTTATTGAAAGATTAAGAACAGATAGCTTAATGCTAGGATCACTACGTGTTGCGCAAGTGATTAGTATATTATTAATTATCGGTGCTGGTTCATTGATCTATTGGCGGCGAAATAAAGCTTAAGAAGTATCAATAATTTCATAATAAATAATAAAAACTGACCAATAATTGGTCAGTTTTTTTATGTAAATTTTATATAATTTACAAAATAAGAATGGTGGCAAGACCCGGATTCGAACCGGGGACACGAGGATTTTCAATCCACTGCTCTACCGACTGAGCTATCTCGCCACACTAATAAAAATTAACATTTCTACTTTTCCATGATTTTCATCCATAAATAAAATGGTGGGCGAAACAGGACTTGAACCTGTGACCCCCTGCTTGTAAGGCAGGTGCTCTCCCAACTGAGCTATTCGCCCTCTCGCTTACATTTATATATGATACTATAAAATTATTTCCTTGTCAACAAAATTTATATTTTTTCTTAAAAATAATTTTCATCTATCTAGGTCTAGGAAAATTATCAAAAATTTCCCTAGTTATTGGTCCTGGTTTGCCGTCTCCAATTAGCCTATTATCCATCTTGACAATCGGTATTATCTCTACAGAAGTCACCGTAGCAAATGCTTCATCTGCAGTATAGAAATCATGTCTAGTTAGATTCTCTTCTTTAACTTTCAACTCCAATTCTAAGCCTAATTCAATTACTAATTTTCTAGTTATTCCAGCTAATATTCCAGCAGATTTAGGTGGAGTCTTTAAAATACCATCTTTAACCAAAAAAAGATTACTAACTGTTCCTTCAGTAACAAAGCCTTTTTGATTTAACATAATCCCATCATCTGCCCCAACCATTTTAGCCTCTGCTTTAGCTAAAATACTATTAAGAAAATTACAAGATTTAATCCGCGGATTAACTGTTTCTATTTGGCTTCTACGAGTAGGAACCGTAACTACCTCCCAACCTTTTTCATAAAGTTTAGGATCAGGTGGCGATAATGGCTTAGTAATTATCATTAACGTTGGCTCCTTAGCATCAGCAGGATTAATTCCTATTCCAGCCTCACCTCGAGACAGGCTAATTCTAATATAAGCATCACTTTCACTTAAATCATTAGCCTCTAATGTTCTTTTAATTTCTATAGCCAATTCTTCCTGTCTCCACGGTATCTCCATTAGAATTGCTTGAGCAGATGAATATAATCTATCTAAATGCTCATTCAGTTTAAATACTTTGGAACCATAAGAACGCATAGTCTCAAAAATCCCATCTCCATATAGATATCCACGATCCAGAGGAGAAATTCTAGCCTCCTCTAGTGGAATTATTTCTTTATTAATATTAACCTGCATAATCGATCACATTACAATCTAGCTTTGGTAATTCTAAAAAATTGGCCAGCAAATCATGACCAGCTCTAGTTAAAATAGATTCTGGATGAAACTGCAAACCTACAATATCATATTCTTTATGTTTTATACCCATAATCTCTCCTGCCTTAGTTTTAGCAGTGATTTCAAAAGAATCTGGAATTGTTTCTTTTTTAATAATTAAAGAATGATACCTAGTCGCTATAAATGGAGATTCAATCTCTTCAAAAATTCCTGCCTCATTATGATAAACTTTTGATGTCTTACCATGCATTAAGTTTTCAGCTCTAACAATTTCCGCACCAAAAACATGTCCAATACACTGGTGCCCTAAACAAATACCAAGAATAGGGATCTCTCCTTTAAACCTTCTAATCACATCATTAGATATTCCCGCTTCTAAAGGAGTACAAGGCCCTGGGGAGATAATTATCTTCTCTGGAGACAACTCCTCTATCTCTTCAATAGTAATTTTATCATTGCGATGAACCACCATTTCAGCACCTAATTGTCCACAATACTGAACTAAGTTATACGTAAAAGAATCATAGTTATCTATCATTAGAATCATTTAATATCACCTTTTTCTACAAGAGTAATCGTTTTTAATAATGCTTCTGCTTTCTTTAACGACTCTTCATACTCCTTTTCTGGAATCGAATCATCAACTATTCCAGCTCCAGCTTGTATATATGCTCTACCATCCTTAATCACCATTGTTCTAATTACTATATTTAACTCCATTTCTTCACCAAAACCTAAAAATCCAATAGAACCAGTATATGGGCCCCTTCTAACTGGCTCTAATTCCTCAATAATCTCCATCGTTCTAACTTTTGGTGCACCAGTAATTGTTCCTCCAGGAAATGCTGCTCTTAAAATATCAAAACGATCCTTATCCTGATGTAATTCCCCTCTTACATTAGAAACTATATGAATTACATGAGAATACTCTTCTATTACCATCAATTCATCCACTTCTACTGTTCCATAATCAGAAACTCGTCCTAAGTCATTTCTTTCTAAATCGACTAACATAATATGTTCCGCTCTCTCTTTTGGATGGTTAATCAATTCATCAGCCAATGCTTGAGTTTCTTTTTTAGTCTTACCTCGTGGCCTAGTACCAGCAATTGGTCTAGTTTCTACTACTCCATCTAATGAACGAACTAATAATTCAGGAGACGAACTAACAATCTGTAAATCTCCAAAATTCAAATAAGCCATATATGGTGATGGGTTCAATTTGCGTAATACTTTATAAACTGTAAAAGGATCTTCTGTTATAGGCGTGTCTACTCTAACTGATAAATTAACCTGAAAAATATCCCCAGCTTTAATATATTCTTTAGCCTTTCGTACAGCATTAGCAAACTCTTCCCTGCTAAAGCTAGCCTCATAATCTAAATCATCTTCATTAAATGCTAAATCACCAGTGAACTCTTTAATTTCATCTTGATATTCATTCTCTTCTAACTGATCAATAATCCAATCTATACGTTCTACAGCTTGATCATATAACTCATTTATTTCACCCTCATCTAACATCATATTAGCAATTACTAATAACTCGTCAGCAAAATGATCAAACACAATTACTGTATCAGTAAAAGTAAAATAAATCTCTGGTAATTCTAAATCATCTTCTGCATCTGTAGGTAATTCCTCAAAAAAACGACCCACATCATAATTAAAACAGCCAATCCCTCCACCATAAAATTTAGGTAATCCATCTACTTTAACCGGCTGGTATTCATCCATGAGTTCACTTAATTTCTGTAAAGGATCATCAGTTAACTCTATTCTTTCTTCTTCATTCTTAATATTAATTTGATTACCTTTACTTCTAAAAGTCATAAATGGTTGATAACCTAAAAAAGAATAACGGGCAATATTCTCAGGTCCTTTTCCACTCTCTAATAAAAAGAATTCTTTATCGTCTCCTCCCAATTTTTCAATAACAGAAATCGGTGTTTCATCATTTAAAGCAATCTTACGATAAATAGGAATTATATTTCCTTTCTCCCCCATTGCTTCAGCCTCTTCTTTAGTTGGAAAGTACAATTACTTAACACCCTCTCGTTTTTTTAATTTTCTAATAATTAAATTTAAGTCTAAAAATTAACCTCACTTCTATATTCTTCAATAGAGTTATCTAATCCTTTAATCTTAACCCTATATTTTTGCACAACTAATGCTTCCCCCTAAAATCATCCCTCTATCCTCCATTAATGTCACCTTTTATTAAAAAATATATTTTTTATCATTATACACTAACTTAAGTCATTTTGCAAACAAATGTTCTTTTATTCACAAGCTAAAATATAAATAAGAGCTTGAGTATACTCAAGCTCTTATGCAAAGATTAATGTTTAAAATGTCTTCTACCAGTGAAGACCATAGCTATATTATTTTCATTTGCTGCTGCTATTACTTCTTCATCTCTAATGGAACCACCTGGCTGAATAATAGCTTTAATTCCAGCTTCTGCTGCACTTTCAATAGCATCTTTAAATGGAAAGAAAGCATCTGATGCTACTACTGCTTCCACTTTTCTATCTCCAGCTTTACGTCCAGCAATAATCATGGCATCGACTCGACTCATCTGTCCAGCTCCAACTCCAACAACTTGTTCATCTTTAGCCATTACTATAGCGTTAGACTTTACATGCTTAACTACTTTCCAACTGAATAACATATCTTTTAATTCTTGATCAGTAGGCTCTCTTTCAGTTACTACTTCGACTTCTGACTCATCAAGTTGAACTATATCTCTATCTTGTACCAATAATCCCCCAACTACTTTTTTCATATCTTTTTCTTTAGTATTCTGATCTATAAATAAATCTCCTGTTTCTAATAACCGTACATTTTCCCATCGTTCTTTTAATACCTTTAATGCTTCTTCACTAAATTTTGGAGCAATGACAGCCTCTACAAACTTTTCAGGTCCTGCTATTTCTTTGGCTGTTGTTTCATCTACTTCTCTATTTAAGGCTACAATGCTTCCATAAGCAGAAGTAGGATCACCTGCATATGCTTCTTCATAAGCTTTTGCCAATGTTTCAGCTGTAGCGATTCCACATGGATTAGCATGTTTAATTACTGCTACTGCTGGCCTTTCTGTAAATTCCTTTACCAATTCTAATGCACCATTGGTGTCATTGATATTATTGAATGATAAGGATTTACCATGTAATTGTTTAGCAGTAGTTATTGAAGGCTCTGTAGTCTCTGTTTCACAGTAGAAAGCTGCTTTTTGATGTGGATTTTCACCATATCTTAAATCATCAACTTTCTCATACCTTTCTCTAATAACAGGAGATAGTCCTGAATCTTTTTCAACAAAATCGGATAAATAGTCTTGAATTAAGTGATCATACTCTGCAGTATGCTTAAAAGCTTTATAAGCTAATTCTAATTTTACTTCTGAATTTAACCTTAGATCATTATTCTTCAATTCATCTAAAATCTTATTATAATCATTCGGATTAACTACTACTCCTACATCTTGATGGTTCTTAGCAGCTGATCGAATCATAGTTGGACCACCAATATCAATATTTTCAATTGCTTCAGTAAAATCCACATCATCTTTAGCAATAGTTTCAGCAAAAGGATACAAGTTAACTATAATTAACTCTATAGGCTTAATGCCTTCCTCTTTAATCTCTTTCATATGTTCTTTATTATCTCTAACTGCTAAAATTCCACCATGTACTGCGGGATGAAGTGTTTTTACCCTACCATCCATCATTTCTGGGTAATTAGTTACTTTAGTAATATCTATTACTTCAATGCCTGCCTCTTTTAACTTTCTGCCAGTTCCTCCAGTAGAAATAATATTAATACCTAACTCATCTAATTGCTCAGCAAATTCTACTATTCCATCCTTATTTGACACGCTAATTAGGGCATATCTTACTTTTGACATCTTATCACCTCTATACTTAGTTTTATAGAATCTCCACTTTTCTTCCTTCAACTTTTAATCTTCTATCAGCAAAAAGTTGAATAGCTTTAGGATATATTTGATGTTCCTCTGCTAATATTCGCCGAGAAAGACTAGCTACTGTATCATCTTCTAAAACTTGAACTGCTTCTTGTAGAATAATTGGTCCGGTGTCCATCCCTTCATAAGCGAAATGAACAGTACAGCCTGTTACTTTCACTCCATGCTTAAATGCTTGGCGTTGTGCATCCAACCCCGGAAAAGCTGGTAATAAAGACGGATGGATATTCATCAAACGATTACGATAATATTCTATAAAATGAGAACTTAAAATTGTTATAAAACCTGCCATAGCTACTAATTCTACTCCATGCTCTTCTAATATTGTAATCATCTTTTCTTCATACTCTTGCTTACTATTAAAATCACCTGGGATTATAGAAACTCCTTTTATTCCATGCTTTTTAGCTCTTTCTAAAGCCTTAGCATCAAGATTGTCACTAATTATAATTTCAATCTTAGCATTCAATCTATCTGCCTCAATACTATTAATTATAGACTGCAAATTAGTTCCACGTCCGGAAACTAAAACCCCTAATCTCAGTCTTTTAGCCATCTAATTCACCTCTCTTCTCCTACAAATTCAAATCAACATTCTTATCACCTTTTTGTATCTCGCCGATTAAATAAGCATCTTCACCTATATCTTCTAATTTATTTAAAATATTATCAGCATCCATTTTAGGAACTACAATCGCCATACCTATTCCCATATTAAAAGTTCGATACATTTCTTTAGCTTCGATATTACCTTTATCCTTAATTATATCAAAAATAGATGGTGTAGGCCATTCTTCTGAATCAATTACTGCTTTAGTTCCTGTTGGTAGAATTCTAGGTAGATTCTCTATTAATCCACCACCGGTAATATGAGCAATACCTTTTAAATTAAATTCTTTCATTAATTCTAATATTGGTTTTACATAAATCTTAGTCGGTTGTAACAGTTCCTCTCCTAGCTTTCTATCTAGCTCTTTAATTTCAGCATCTACATCATAATCTGCCATATCAAATAATACTTTTCTTGCTAAAGAGTAGCCATTACTATGAATGCCATTTGAAGATAACCCGATTACTTTATCACCAGGCTTTATTTCTTGACCTGTAATTAATTTTTTCTTATCTACGACACCTACAGCGAAACCAGCTAAATCATACTCATTCTGATTATAAAATCCTGGCATCTCAGCCATTTCTCCCCCAATTAAAGCAGCTCCCGCTTCTTTGCAACCTTTACTAATTCCTTTTACAATTTCTTCTGCCTTTTTAGGAATTAAATTATCAATTGCCAAATAATCTAAGAAAAATAAAGGCTTAGCACCTTGCACTATAATATCATTAACGGACATAGCTACTAAATCTATTCCAATAGTATCGTGTTTATCCATCATAAAAGCTACTTTTAATTTAGTTCCTACTCCATCTGTACCGGCTACCAAAATCGGCTCTTCATAACCATTCAAATTAGGAGCAAAAAGTGCCCCAAAACTTCCTAAACCGGTCAAAACCTCTTTCCCAAAGGTTGATTCCACATCTTTTGTTATTTTATCTACTGCTTCTTCTCCAGCAGCAATATTAACTCCAGCCTCTTCATAAGATACTCCCATCCTATCACCTCCATTTTATTCTAGGTCAAACTTGCCTGTTCCTACCTTTATATGATAGTCACCATCAAAACAAGAAGTACAATAGCCATAGTCTTCAGCATTAATTGAGTTTAATAGTCCTTCTTGGCTTAAATAATGTAAAGAATCAGCTCCTATATGTCCAGCAATCTCTTCAATACTTTTTTTAGCTGCGATTAACTCTTGTCTGCGAGATGTATCTAATCCATAATAACATGGATAAGTTACAGGTGGAGAGGATATAGCCATATGCACTTCTTTAGCGCCGGCCTTTTTAACCATTCTAATAACCTGTCTACTAGTAGTCCCTCTAACAATAGAATCATCGATTATAATCACTTTTTTATCCTTAATTATTTCTTTAATCGGATTTAATTTAATTCTTACTTTTAAATCTCTTATTTCTTGAGTAGGTTGAATAAATGTTCTCCCTACATATCTATTTCTTAATATCCCCTTTTGATAAGGAATACCTGACTCCTCAGCAAATCCAAGAGCAGCAGGAATTCCTGAACCTGGTACCGGAATTACTAAATCTGCTTCTACCTCCATCTCTCTAGCTAATTGCCTTCCCATTGCTCGTCTAGCCAAATGTACATTCTGGCCGCCAATTATACTATCCGGCCGAGCAAAATAAATAAATTCGAAAATACAGAAGGTATGAGGTTTCTCTTCACTAAAATGAAAACTCTCAATGCCATCTTTGTTAATAATTACCATCTCTCCTGGTTGAACATCTCTAATTAACTCTGCATCCATAATATCAAAGGCACATGTCTCTGAGGCAACGATATAGCTATCTCCTGATTTCCCAATAGATAATGGTCTAAAACCATAAGGATCCCGAGCTGCTATTAAACCATCATCAGTCATAGCTACTAGACTAAAAGCTCCCTTTATCTGTTGTAAACTGTGAGTAAATGCTTCTATAATATCATCTTTAAAAGAACGAGCAACTAAATGGGCAATTACCTCAGTGTCAAGAGTAGAGTGGAAGATAGAACCTTGATTCTCTAAATTAAATCTTATTTCAGAACTATTTACTAGATTACCATTATGAGCAATAGCCAAGTCACCTTTATTACAATTTACTAATAAAGGCTGAGCATTAGCCAATAAACTAGAACCGGTCGTGGAATAACGAACATGACCAATAGCTGCTTCTCCATTTAATTCCTGTAGCTTTTCCTCATCAAAAACATTAGTTACTAGTCCCATATCTTTATGAATCTTAAAGTTACCATCTATATTTACACAGATTCCAGCACTCTCTTGTCCTCTGTGTTGTAGAGCATGTAGACCTAAATATGTTAAATGGCCTACATTGGATTTTTTATCAGAAGAGAAAATACCAAAGACTCCACACTCTTCTTCCATTTTATCCATTAAGCCTTCACTTTGGAACGAATACTCTCTTTCCATTCTCTCTTCATCCCCTTAACTTTAAGATTAATTAGATCATTAATAATTAATTCTTCTCCAGTAACTTTTCCTAATTTAGTTACTGATATATTATTAGATAATGCTATCTCTTTAACCTGGTTTACATCTTTTTCATCTACAGAAATTACAATCCTACTCTGAGTTTCAGAAAATAGCAAACCACTATTTGATAAATTATTATCAATTTCTATTCTAGCTCCTAATCCTCCAGAAATACAGCTTTCAGCTAAAGTTACTGCTAATCCTCCATCTGCACAATCATGAGCAGATTTAATTATTCCTGCTTTAATTGCTTCTAAACAAGTATTCTGCACCTTCTTCTCTAAATCTAAATCTAATTCAGGTAGTTTACCTGTCTCTAAATCATGAATAACTTTAAGATATTCACTACCGCCTAATTCTTCTTTGGTTTCACCTAATAATAGAATAACATCACCTTCATCTTTAAAATGGGAAGTCGTTGCTTCTTCAATATTCTCTAATAAGCCCACCATACCTATAATCGGTGTTGGATAAATAGCACCAGCCGGGCTTTCATTATAAAAGCTTACATTTCCACCAGTCACAGGTGTTCCCAAACTTAGACAGGCTTCGCTAATTCCTTCAATACATTTTTCAAACTGCCAATAAATTTCTGGTTTCATTGGATTCCCAAAGTTTAAACCGTCTGTAATTGCAATCGGTTCGCCTCCAGCACAGACTATATTTCTAGCTGCTTCAGCTACAGCAATAGCTCCTCCTAATTCCGGATCAAGATAACAATACCGTCCATTACAATCAGTAGTTACTGCTAAGCCTTTCTTTGCTCCCTTCACTCGTAAGACTGCTGCATCAGAACCTGGTAAGACTACAGTATTAGTTCGCACCATATGATCATACTGTTGATATACCCATTCTTTACTAGCAATATTCGGAGACTGTAAAACATCTAATAATGATTGATTATAATCGGTAGTTTCTGTTAAATTAGTTAAATCATAATCTTGCACTTCATCTAAATAAGAAGGTCGCTTTGATTCTCTTTGATATTCTGGAGCATCATCAGCCAATGAACGCGCCGGTACTTCTGCAGCTATTTGACCTTTATCTAAAATTCTTAACATACCATCATCTGTTACTTTTCCTATAACTTCAGCATGTAAATCCCACTTTTCAAATATTTTTTCTACAATATCTTCTTTCCCTTTTTTAGGCACTACTAACATTCTTTCTTGAGATTCTGATAACATCACTTCATAGGAATTCATCCCTATCTCTCGTTTAGGAACTAGATCAATATCCAGTTCTATTCCTGCTCCTCCACGACTAGCCATCTCACATGAAGAACCAGTAAGTCCAGCTGCTCCCATATCTTGAATACCGACTAATGCACCGGTTTTAATTAATTCTAAACAGGCTTCCAACAGTAGTTTCTCCATAAATGGATCTCCCACCTGAACTGCTGGGCGATCTTCCTCAGAGTCTTCGGTCAATTCATCGGAAGCAAAGCTAGCCCCTTGAATTCCATCTCTTCCAGTAGTAGCACCTACTACCATAACTGGATTACCAACACCTTCAGCAGTTCCAGTTGAGATATCTTCATGATCCATAATTCCTACACACATAGCATTAACTAAGGGATTCTCTTGATAACTTTCAGAAAAGTAAACTTCTCCTCCAACCGTCGGAATTCCAATACAATTACCATAACCAGCAATCCCCTCCACTACTCCTTCAAATAAAAATTTAACCCGATCATCATCTAATTCTCCAAAACGTAAAGAATTTAAAGAAGCTATCGGCCTAGCCCCCATGGTGAAGATATCACGAATAATCCCACCAACTCCAGTAGCTGCTCCTTGATAAGGTTCAATCGCTGAAGGATGATTATGACTCTCTATTTTAAAGGACACTGCTTGTTCATCTCCAATATCAATAATCCCTGCATTCTCTCCTGGTCCTTGTAAAACTCTATCGCCTTCAGTTGGTAGATTTCTTAAAATAGCCTTTGAGTTTTTATAACTACAATGCTCAGACCACATAACTCCATACATTCCTAATTCTGTTTTATTAGGATCTCTACCTAAAATATCAACAATCATATCATATTCTGTTGCTGTTAATCCTTCATTCTCCCACGGTTTATTAGCCACATTGCTCACCTCTCTTAATTACATCCTCTAAGATTGATGCAAAAATTTTATATCCATCATCTTTTCCATTTCCTAAAATAGTCTCAGAACATCGTTCAGGATGAGGCATTAATCCAAATACATTCTTCTCTTTATTACAAATCCCAGCAATATTCTTAACAGAACCATTTGGATTCTCTTCTTCTGCTGCATATTGAACTACAATCTGATCATTGGCAACTAATTCTTCTAAACCATCCTCATCAATATGATAATTACCTTCTCCGTGAGCAACAGGAAGATTTAATATTTCTCCTTCTTCACATTCATTGGTAAAAGGAGTGTCAGCATTAACTACTTTTAAATTAACATATTTACAAGTAAACTTTAAAGAATCATTTATCTTCATTGCCCCTGGTAAAAGCCCGGCTTCTAATAAAATCTGAAATCCATTACAGATTCCTATTACTAAACCACCATTATTAGCATAATCTATGACGGAATTCATAATTGGAGAAAACCTAGCAATCGCTCCTGTTCTCAAATAATCCCCATAAGAAAAACCTCCAGGCAGTATTACACAATCATAATCTGATAAATCTTGTGCTTCTTTATGCCATAACATTTCAGTAGGTTGACTTAATACTTCATGGGCTACGTGATAACAATCCTGATCACAGTTAGAACCAGGAAAGGTGACTACAGCAAATTTCATACTACCCCTCCATCTCTTCAACTTCAAAAGTATAATCTTCAATTACAGGATTAGCTAATAGACGTTGACACATCTCATCTACTTGCGTCTTAACTTTATCTTTCGTTACTACATCTTCAATCTCTAATTCCATATACTTACCAATATTGACATCAGATACATTCTTATATCCTAGGGAATCTAAACCACCTTCTACTGCCTGTCCTTGTGGATCCAGGATACTTTCCTTTAATAGCACTTTAATTTTTACTTTCCAATTCATTTTATATCCTCCCTATCTATAAGTTCAATCGTTTTAATATTTCTTGATATGCCCCTTCTACTTCACCTAAATCTCTTCTAAATCTATCTTTGTCTAGTTTCTTTTTACTTTGAGCATCCCAAAAGCGGCAAGTATCTGGAGAAATTTCATCTCCTAAATAGATCTCCCCATCCGTTCCTTTACCAAACTCTAATTTAAAATCAACTAAATCGATCCCTTTATCAGCTAAAAATTCAACCAGTATTTCATTAATCTTAAAGGCTAAATCTTTAATCACTTCTAAATCATTAGGATCAGCTATTTCTTCCGCTTGAATATGATATTCATTAATCATTGGATCTCCTAAGTCATCATCTTTATAATAAAACTCTAAAATCGGTTGACTTAACTCAGTACCTTCTTCTAAACCTAATCTCTTTGCTAAACTACCCGCTGCTATATTTCTCATTACTACTTCAACCAAAATAATATCTAATTTCTTAGCTAGTACATCTGTGTCATTTAGTCGTTCTATTAAATGAGTTGGAATATCGTTATCTTCTAATAGTTCAAAAAAGATAGTAGAAATTTCCGCATTAAGCTTACCTTTCTCAACAATTTGCCCTTTTTTCTCACCATTAAAAGCAGTTGCATCATCTTTATACTCTACAATTACCTTATCATCTTCTTCTGTCTTATAAATCCTTTTCGCTTTTCCTTCATAAAGTTCCTCTAATTTCTCCATTTTTATAACCCCCACTCTTAATATTTCAGCTAAATTATTAATAATATAAATTAAATATTTAAAATTCCTTGCCAATAATCCACTACTTTCTCTGTCTTTTGTACTGCAATCCCAATATATTTTTCTGGCTTAGTTAGTAGTTCCTTTTGTTTTTGATTTAACTTTTGCCAGTAGGCTTCTAATTCCTCTTTATCTTGAATCAATTCTCTCAATGTTTGTCCTGTTTCTTGAGCTTCTAAAGTCAACTTTCTGACTGCTTCATGAGCATCTGGGTGTCCTAAAGAGGCTAATAGAATATAAAGAGGCTCTGCTACTATCATTTCTTTGCTTTGATTAAAGTTCTCCTCCATATTCTCCTGATCAACTACTAGTTTACGACAAGTTCTAATTAAACGATTAACTGATGACAAAAAGCCCACTATTAATTCTGGAATAAATCTTGACGAAGCTGAATTAGTTAAGTCTCGTTGGTGTTCTGAAATTTGATCTTGATAAAGAGTCATCATTCGCGGCATAAATTCCTTCCACATACTCTTAATATTTTCATAATTAATAGGATTTCGTTTATGAGGCATAGTCGAAGAACCAACCTGATCCTTACCAAAATATTCTCCTACTTCACCGATCTCTGTTCTTTGCAAATGTCGCATATCATCACTAAAATTGGCAATTACTCCAAAGCCAGAGACTAAAGCATGAATAAAATCTGTTAAATATTCCGGTTCCACTATTTGAGTAGAGTGAGTACTAGCCTCTAAACCTAACTCTTCTAAAACTTCAGCTTCAAATGTCTCTGGATTATTAAAGAAAAGGTGACTTGCATTATAAGCTCCTACTGCTCCGGTCATCTTTCCTTTTAGTCTTTCACCGCTTTCTTTAATTGCTAAAATTCTATTACCTAATCTACTAACATATTCAGCCACTGCAAAACCAAATGTTACCGGCACTGCATGCTGCCCATGAGTTCTTCCCACTTGAATTGTATCTTTCTCTCTTAAAGCTATCTCCATTAAAATTTTCTGTAACTCTTTAAGGGTAGGTAAAATTAATTCTTCAGCGCATTCCTTATATCGTACAGAATTAGCAGTGTCTACTATATCAAATGATGTTGTAGTAAAATGAACATATGGTTTAGCTTCCTTACTAACTTTTCTTTGAATACAATTCACTAAAGCCCGAATATTATGTCTAGTCTTCTTCTCTTCTTCATATACCTCTTCTGCTGTAAGTTCTTCGATTGCTTTCTCTACTTCTTTAACTACTTCAAAAGAACAGATACCTTCTTTAGCTAATGCTTTAACTAAAGCTAGTTCTACTTGGGCTTGATATTTAATCTTAGCTTCTTCTGATAAGTATTTTGAATAATCTTCAAAATTTTCTTTACGTAAAGAGTAACGGTGGTCTAATGGACTTATATTTTTGAAAATATTTCGTTCTATCACTTTTTACTTACCTCCTTTTATCAACCTTTCTATTTTAGGAACTAACTGGTATCCGATCTGCCTCCCAGTCTTTAGAAGATATGGGATCTTTTCTATATCAGTTAAACTGGCCTTTTCCACTTTAGGTTCAATTATTAGATCAGCGTAATCTTCTAATATTAAGTTGGAAACCTCCTGCCCCATAATATCAACTGACTGCAGGATAAGATCTACTGGATTCTTAATCAATTTATCATCTTGGATGGCAAAACCTAAATCAATTGCTACCTTAATATCTACTCCTAACTCATCTAAAATATCTGCTGGCACATTATTTTTTAAACCACCATCTACTAGTAAATGTCCTTCAACCTCTAATGGGATGAATAATCCAGGAATAGAAATAGTAGCTCTAATAGCAGTAGCTATCTGTTGATCAGTAATAAAGATTCTATCATCTAAATGCTGTAAGTCTGGCTTGAATTCATTAGCAATAAATATTACTAATTCTCCACTCATAATATTGGTTGCTGTAATAGCTATTGGTATTCTTGCTTCATTAAAATATTTTCCTTCCGTTTCCTTCAATAAATCTTTTTTAATCTTATTACCTGATATTAAGCCCATAGGCATTTCTTTTGGAGAAGGACCTAATTTTGCAGATATGCTCTTTATTAAAAATTTAATTATTTCAATAAAACCTAAACTTAAGTCAAAACGCTTACCATCTTTAACTTCTAATGCTAATTTATCTAAATCACTAGGTTCTAATCCTGCTCCATATAAACCGGCGATTAGGCCTCCCATGCTACTACCACTAATCATATCAATCTGAATTCCTTCTTTAGATAAGACTTCTAAGATACCAATATGAACTATCCCTCTCAACCCACCGCCTCCTAAAGCGAGTCCTATAGTAGGACGATTAACTGCTTTTCTTCCTAACATCAACCTCCACCTACCTTGAATTATATATATTTATCTTATTAACTGATATTAAAAAGAGTGCAGCCTGTTAAGAATGATTATTCAAGTATTCTTGATACCCCAAGTTTTCTAATTCCTCAGCAGTTTCTTTAACTTTGTCAGCCATTTTTTCTTTATATTTTTTAAATTTTTCTCTAATTTCCTGATTAGCTACTCCTAAAATTTGAATTGCCAATAAACCAGCATTCTTAGCACCATTAAGAGCAACAGTCGCCACTGGAACTCCTCCTGGCATCTGCACCATAGAATATAAAGAATCATTTCCACCTAATGTAGAAGTTTTAATCGGTACTCCAATTACTGGCAAAGAAGTATAAGCAGCTAATACTCCTGCTAAATGTGCTGCCTTTCCAGCTCCAGCAATAATCACCTCTAATCCTCTATCCTCAGCTGTCTTTGCATATTCTTCAGCTTTAGCTGGTGTTCTATGAGCAGAAATAACAGTTAACTCATATTCAATTTCAAAATCCTCTAAAACCTCTGCCGTTTCTTTCATAATAGGTAAGTCTGAATCACTACCCATTATTATCCCTACTTTAACCATTGAATTCATCTCCTTTTTATTTTAGTTATAATAGTTATTTATTTAAAGCTTTTTGTCCTATATCTTCTCGATAATGAGCATCTTCAAAATTAATCTTCTCTACTCCTTCATATGCCTTTTGAATAGTATCTTCATAGCCATCACCTAAAGCTGTAACGCCTAAAACCCTGCCTCCTGCCGTTACTAATTTACCATCCTCTTTAGCTGTCCCTGCCTGAAAAACATTAATATTCGATTCCTTAATCATCTCAGCTATACCCTGAATCTCTTTACCTGTTTCATATTCAATTGGATATCCTCCTGAAGCCATGACTACACAAACTGCCGTTTTATTTAACCATTCTATTTCTACTTCTTCTAATTTTTCATCAATAATCGCTTCTGCTATCTCTACTAAATCAGTCTTTAATAAAGGCAATACAGCCTGTGCCTCTGGGTCGCCAAATCTAACATTATATTCTAAAACTTTTGGTTCTCTATCTTCAATCATCAATCCACTATATAATATCCCTTTAAAATTAATTCCTTCTGCTTGCAATGCCTCAATAGTAGGAATTAAGATTTGATCATACGTCTTCTGTAAAACCTCATCTGTCACTACTGGTGCCGGAGCATATGCCCCCATCCCTCCAGTATTTGGCCCTTCATCATTATCATAAGCAGCTTTATGATCTTGTGAAGGAAGCATAGCAACTATTTCTTGGCCATCAGTAAAAGCTAAAACTGTCGCCTCTTCACCTGTTAAAACCTCTTCAATAACTACTCTTTCTCCAGCTTCACCAAACTTTTGTTCAACCATAATAGTCTTAACTGCCTCTATAGCTTCTTCTTTAGTTTCTGCTACAATAACACCTTTCCCAGCCGCTAAACCTTCTGCTTTTACTACTATTGGAGCTCCTTCTTCTTTAATATAATTAATTGCTTCTTCTTGGTCAGTAAATACTTCGTAATTTGCTGTTGGTATATCATACTTTTTCATTAAATCCTTTGAAAATACTTTACTACCTTCTAATTGTGCAGCTTCTTGATTAGGTCCAAAAATCTTTAACCCTTCTTCTTCAAAAAGCTCTACAATCCCAGCAACTAAAGGTGCTTCTGGACCTACAAATGTTAAATCAATCTCTTCATCTTGAGCAAATTTAAGTAAATTATCTAAATCATTACTTTTTATATCTACGTTATTAGCACTTTCTTCTGTTCCAGCATTACCAGGAGCCACAAAAATATCATCTACATATTGGCTTTCTTTCAATTTCCAAACTAAAGCATCTTCACGCCCACCACTGCCAATCACTAATACTTTCATTAAATCACCTCAGCTTTTTAATTTTTGTTAATAATTAATAGATAATAATAAAAACCCAGGCAGGCAGGCTCCACTATCAATAAACTAAGAGTAGAACCTCCCCGCCTGGGCTTTTTTCCCTTCGGTGTGATTAACTGTACCGCTCGGACCAGACCATTATACATGCGGAACCCTAGGTACACTTCCCTCATAGTCAGGTAGTTTACGGCTACCTGGTAGAAACTTGTGAGCCTTATTCTCACGGTTATATGAGGTTATTATTATTCAAATATTATTTATACATTATTAACTTACAGATTTATAATAACAAATATAGAACATTTAGTCAACAAATAAACGAATATTTTTGGGTTTTTTGTTTATAATATTCGGTAATAGTTTAATCCAAGCAATTCTTCCTACTTATTTTATTATAAAAATTAATTTCTGATCCTAAATAAAACAAAACCGCTTAGGTGACAATTAAGCACTTAAGCGGTCAATTATTCTATATATTATATTCTCTTAATCTACAAATTTATCTAAAATCATAGTTTCAGCTCTTTTAGGCCCAACAGATAAAATTGAAATCTTAGTACCTACTAATTCAGATATCCTATCTAAATACTTTTTAGCATTCTCAGGTAATTCATCATACTCTCTAATCTTAGAAGTATCTTCTTCCCAACCTGGAAATTCTTCATAGATAGGTTCACATTCTTCTAGTATATTCTGATTCGTTGGAAACTCTTCCAAAACTTCATCTTTATACTTATAGCCGGTACATATCTTAATCTTTTCTAAGCCATCTAAAACATCTAATTTAGTAATAGCTAAACTAGTTAAACCATTAACTCTATTAGCATATTTAACTATCGTAGCATCGAACCAACCGCATCTTCTTGGACGTCCAGTGGTTGTTCCAAATTCTCCACCTTTATCTCTAATAATCTCTCCCATTTCCCCAGTTAATTCTGTAGGGAAAGGACCTTCTCCTACTCTAGTTGTATAAGCCTTAACAATACCAATTACATCCTCAATCTTTGTTGGACCTACCCCAGTTCCAGTACAGACTCCACCAGAAGTTGGATTAGAAGAAGTTACAAACGGATAAGTTCCATGATCAATATCTAATAGTGTTCCTTGAGCACCTTCAAATAAAACATTAGCACCTTTATTAATAGCTTGATTAATGAAATAAGAAGTATCTGTTACAAATGATTCTAACTTTTTACCATACTCTAAATACTCAGCAACTAATTCATCTACTTCAAAACCATCTGCTTCATAAACTTTCTCTAACATTATATTCTTCAAGGCTAAAGTCTTTTCAAGTTTTTCTCTTAAAGCTTCTTCATCTAATAAATCAACCATTCTAATTCCAAATCGTCCAATCTTATCCATATAAACTGGACCAATTCCCTTTCCTGTCGTTCCAATCTTACCATTACCTTTACGTTCTTCTTCTAATTTATCTAATGCACGATGATAAGGCATAATCACATGAGCATTAGAACTAATATGAAAGTCAGTTACCTCTACTCCTTTATTAGCTAAATAATCTAACTCTTCAATTAAAACTGCTGGATCAACAACTACACCATTAGCTATAATACAAGTAGTATCTTCATATAAAATTCCAGATGGTACTAGATGTAGTTTGAATTCTTTGTCTCCAACAACTACTGTATGGCCTGCATTATTACCTCCTTGGTAGCGGACTACAAAATCTGCTTTTCGGGAAATCATATCCGTAATCTTCCCTTTTCCTTCATCTCCCCATTGTGACCCTACCACAACTACAGTTGCCATTAATAAAACCTCCATTTTTTCTAAAATATTTTTTTCTTTACTCTAAATTTAAACGCTTATAGATAGCATCTATATTTCTAAGATGATAATCATAATCAAAGATTTTATTAATTTCTTCTTCATTTAGATGCTTTAAAACCTCTTCATCTTCTAATAGATAATCTTTAAAAGGCTTCTCATCTTCCCATGCTTTTAAAGCATTTCTTTGTACCAATCCATAAGCATCATCTCTTAATAATCCTTTATCAACCAACTCTAACATAACCTTCTGTGAAAAGATTAAACCATTAGTTTGCTCTAAGTTACGTAACATATTATCTTCTAAAACCCTTAACTTTTCAATAACCGTCTCAAATTTAGCTAGCATATAATCTATTAAAATATTACTATCTGGGAAAATTATTCTTTCTACAGATGAGTGTGTTAAATCTCGCTCATGCCATAATGGTTGATTCTCATAAGCAGAAATGGTATTAGACCTAACCACCCTAGATAAACCAGAAATCCGTTCACAAGTAATTGGATTCTTTTTATGAGGCATAGCAGAAGAACCTTTTTGTCCCTTTTTAAATGATTCTTCTACCTCTAAAATATCAGTTCGTTGTAAATTTCTAATTTCAGTGGCAAACTTATCTAGTGAACCAGCAATAACTGCTAAAACAGAAATATATTCAGCATGCCTATCTCTTTGTAGAATTTGAGAAGAAATAGGTGCCGGAGTCAAACCTAAAGCTTCACAAGTCATCTCTTCAACTTTAGGACTAATATTTGCAAAAGTCCCTACTGCTCCTGAAATTTTACCATAACTAATCCGATCTTTGGCAGCTTTAAACCTCTCAATATTTCTTTCCATTTCAGCATACCAATTAGCTAATTTTAATCCAAAAGTAATTGGTTCTGCATGAATACCATGGGTTCTACCTACCATTACTACTTTTTTATATTCAACTGCTTTCTCACCTAATAACTTAGTCACTTTCTCTAAACGCTCTAATATTATTTCTGCTGACTCTTTCAGTTGTAATGAACGAGCTGTGTCTTTAATATCAGATGAAGTTAAACCTAAATGAATATATTTTGATTCTGACCCTAAACTTTCAGCCACAGCTGTTAAGAAAGCTAAAATATCATGTCTAGTTTCTTTTTCTATCTCTTTAATTCTATCTACTGTAAAAGTGGAATTTTCTTTTATCTTATCTACATCTTCTTGAGGGATATCACCTAATTCACCTAATGCTTCACAGACTGCTACTTCAATTTCTAACCATTTAGCAAATTTATTCTCTTCACTCCAAATCTTTTTCATTGCAGGCAAAGTATATCTATCTATCATTAAATTCAACCTCCTTATGTACACATTACCTTAAACCGAATAACCCACTAATATAATAGCAGAATAACCTGATAATGTCAAGTTAAATACGAATTTAAAACCAATATTTCAATTTAATATTCGTGTATTTCACCACTTTACTATTTTAAAGTAATAGAACAATAAAGAAAATTTAGCCATGGTGCTAATGAACCATGACTAAATCATATTTTATCCTAACCATATATTAATTATGATTACTGTGCATCTCTATGTGACAAGTCTACAAACTTAGTATATTCTTTCTGGAATGCCAGTTCTACCTTTCCTACTGGTCCATTACGCTGTTTTCCAACAATAATTTCAGTAATACCCTGTTTTTCAGAATCAGGATTATAATAATCATCTCTATAAATGAATGCTACCAAGTCTGCATCCTGCTCAATACTTCCACTAGATCTAAGATCACTTAGTTGAGGTCTCTTATCATTTCTTTGCTCCACAGCTCTACTTAACTGTGACAAAGAAACTACTGGTACATTTAACTCTCTAGCTAACCCTTTAAGGGAACGAGAGATTTTAGAAACCTCTTGCTGTCTACTCTCAGGTCGTCCACTTCCCTGCATCAACTGCATATAATCAATCAGAATTAAACCTAAACCATGCTCTGCCTTAATTCTTCTCGCTTTAGCACGCATTTCCATAACAGTAATACCTGGTGTATCATCAATAAATATCTTTGAATCACTTAGTTTCCCAGCAGCATCTGTTAATCTATTCCAATCATTCTCATTTAAATAACCTGTTCTCAAACGATGATTATCAACCTGCGCTTCAGAACATAACATTCTTTGTACTAATTGTTCTTTAGACATCTCTAAAGAGAAAATAGCTACTGGTATTTCAGATTGAATAGCGGCAAATTGTCCTATATTTAAAGCTAACGCTGTCTTACCCATACTAGGCCGGGCAGCAATAATTATTAAATCAGAATCCTGAAAACCAGAAGTCATATTATCTAAATCCTTAAATCCAGTTGGAACTCCTGTTACACCGCCTTTATTATCATAGAGTTGTTCTAAATTATCAAAAGTCTTCATTAATACATCTTTAATTCCAGAATAACTCTGTACTGCTCTCTTTTGAGAAATATTGAAGATTAATTGCTCTGCTTTATCTAAAACCACTTCTGTATCTTTCTCACCATTATAACCTAGCTGTGAAATATGGTTTGATGCTTTAATTAAATTTCTTAGAATTGACTTCTCTTCAACCATCTTTGCATAATAAGTGACATTTGCAGAAGTCGGAACACTATTAGCTATAGAAGTAAGATATGATACTCCTCCTATATCTTCTAATGCATCTTCATCTCTTAACTCCTCACTAACAGTCACTAAATCTACAGGTTCTCCATTATCAAATAACTTATTAATTACTTTATAGATAATCGAATGTGCTTCACGATAAAAATCAGCTGGCTTTAGAACCTCTATTACCTTTGCTATGGCATCACGGTCAATTAACATTGCACCTAATGTTGACTTTTCAGCATCAATACTTTGTGGTGGAACTTTATCACTTAATTGGGATTGCATATTATCCCTCCTTTAACCAACCCGTTCTTCTTTAGTAACTAATACTTCTTGTAATATTTCTTCAACATCTTTAATTAGGTTAATCTTTACTTCTGTCTCATTTTTTGGCACTTCCTTACGGTTAGCATATGGAAGAAAGACTTCTTTAATTCCTGCTTGTTTAGCTCCATAAATTTTTTCTACAATTCCACCTACCGGCTTTGCCTTACCACGAATCGAAACTTCACCAGTAATGGCTATATCCTGTCTAATTGGTTCTTCTTGTATAGCACTAATAATGGCTAAGACAATCGCTAAGCCTGCCGAAGGACCATCTATCTGTCCACCACCGACTACATTAATATGAAGATCATAATTACTTATATCTTCTCCTGTTATCTTTCTGACAACTGAAGCCGCATTGAAGACAGCATCTTTGGCCATACTCCCAGCCGTCTCATTAAATCTTATTTGACCTTTATTCTCCTGGGCTGCTGGGAAAGCAATAGCTTCAATCTCCAATACACTACCTAAAAATCCTCTCACCCCTAGACCAAAGACTTTTCCAACCTCTGGACTAGTACTAACCTTTTTTTGTTGATAAGGAGTTAATCTACTAGTCTGAACTACTTTATAGATATCCTCTTTATTAATTTTAATATCTGTCTTTTCTCTTTCTTCAACTTCAGCTTCATATAAAACCATACCGTAAGCATCAGCTAAAATATTTACTGCTTTCCGTCCTTCAATAGTATATTGACTAATTAAATTTGAAACTTTTCCATCCATATCTACTTTTAATTTACCTTGAGCATTTTCCACAATCTTTTCAATGCTTTCTCTTTGTAAAGGTTCAAAAAACACCTCAACAGCCCGTGAGCGTAATGCTGGATTAATCTCACTTGGTGAGCGAGTAGTAGCACCTATCAAAACAAAATCAGCCGGCGCTCCTTCTTCAAATAATTTCTTAATATATTGGGGAACATTCTTATCACTAGGATCATAATAAGATGACTCAAAATAAACTCGCTTATCTTCTAATACTTTTAAAAGTTTATTTTGTAACATAGAATCCAATTCACCGATTTCATCTATAAAGAGTACTCCACCATGAGCCTCTGTTACTAATCCTGTTTTAGGTTCTGGAACTCCACCATCGACTAAATTCTTACTAGCCCCTTGATAAATTGGATCATGAACTGATCCTAATAAAGGATTAGTAACTTCTCTTGGATCCCAACGTAAAGTAGTACCATCTACCTCTACAAAATCAGCCTCTTTATTAAAAGGAGTATGGAACATCTCTTTAGCTTCTTCTAAGGCTAATCTAGCAGCAGTTGTTTTACCTACTCCAGGTGGTCCATAAATAATTATATGTTGAGGAAAAGGTGAAGCTAACTTAGATAACAAAGCTTTAATAGCACTCTTTTGACCAACTATTTCCTCTAAGCTAGCAGGACGCAATACTTCCATAGCTGATTTAACTAATCCTTGGCTTTCCAATTTCTCTAATTCACCATATTTTTTTAGAGTTTGGGGATTATCAACAGTACCGCTTTCTTCTTCAAGAATTTCCTTCTTTATCTCTTTGAGGTACTCTTCATGTCTCTCCTGCATCTTTTGAGTTATCTTTTTCTCCACTCTTTCATTAACTGTTCTTTTTATGAATAACCCAGTAACTTCTTCTTCTATATCAGCTAATAATTCTTTTAAATCTTTATCCTCTATATCCAATTTTTCAATAGTAGGATCTTCATAAATAATTCTTTCCATAGCCACTAATTGATCAATAACTGAGTCTGATTCCATCAAATCTAAAGCATCTAATTTCCCTGCCTTTAAAACTAATTTATCAGCCCCATAAAACTCTGATAAAAGTTCAAAGAGAGCAGTTACTTGATACTGCAACTGCTCTTCCTTTAATTGATCAAATGCTAGGCTATCCTTTTCCTCTATAAGTAATTTCTGTAATATACTTTTCTTCATCTTAACCCCTTTCTATGCTTCAGTAACTTTAACTTTTACTGTAGCAGAGACATCCTTATGTAGGTTAATTGAAACTTTTTTAGTCCCTAAAGACTTAATATAATCCTCTAATTCAACCTTACGTTTATCTATCTTAATTCCTACTTGCTCTTGAATAGTATCTGCAATATCATTAGTAGTTACTGAACCAAATAATTTACCAGTTTCACCTGCTTTAACTGAAATTTCTAGAATAACATCTTCTAATTCAGCTGCTTTTCCTTTAGCTTCTTCTAGTTCTTGTTCTTTCTGACGTTTTTTAGCCTTTTCCTTCTCTTTTAACTTAGCTAATTCAGTACCACTAGCCTCAACAGCTAAACCTCTTGGCAATAGATAATTACGAGCATGCCCATCAGCTGCTTTAACTATTTCACCTTTTTCACCTAAACTTTTAACGTCTTCTTTTAAAATAACCTTCATACCTAATTCCTCCTTCTTAAATTATATAATATCCTTGAATAATTAACAACATTAATAGACTAGTAATTAATCCTAAGATTAGAAGCATTAATCCAACTTTAGAAGCATTAACTTAAAATTTAGTCTTCTAACTTCCTAAAATCAAACCATTGATCTAAAATTCCTACAAAAGCTAAAATTTGGTTTATTGGAATAATTGCTAAGATAAACAAGATCACTTTTTGAACTACATTAGAAATATTTAACCGTTTTAAGTAATGAGCTGCCACCGCCAACCCCTGGATTAAATATACGAAATTAAATATAAAATAAATATTCTTCCCAAAACTATTACTAATTAAAAGTATCCCTAATATATAACCCAAAATTATATATTTAGGAAGTCTCCATCTCGCAAAAGGAGTAGGAGTATCAAAATCATAACCTAATCTATTTAGCACAGGTAAAGCTATGTAATAATTAATTAAACCTTTAACTGAACTGGCTGCTAAAATGATAGAAGGGAAAAATATCTTAAACATCTTCTGCATATCATTAATTATCGTTTCTAGTTGTTTCATAGTTGCTTGGTCAAGCCCTAACTGTTTATATTGCTCTAAGGCAGTATTAAAAGCATTAGTAACATCAAAATCAAGAAAATACAAATTCACTCCAATTATCAGTATTGTTGATAGAATAGAAGTTACAATAGATACAGCAATAATTTTAAATGGAGAGAAATTTTCTTCAAAAGCTGCCCCCAAAACTACTCCAGTTAAACCAAAACTAAGTAATACAATTAAAACCATAAATGGATTAACAATAATACCTAAAATAATTGCACTTATTATAGTAGATAAAATACTAGTCTTACTACCTTGTCTTACTCCTAAAATTATAATGGGAACTGGTAAAGTTAAAATTATAGCAATTCCAAATGGGGGTGGTAAATAAAAACCAAACAATGACAAGACTACAGTTATAGCACTAAATAAAGCCCCTTCAACTAATGCCTTCGTTTCAAATTTTGCCAAAACTTTTATCTCCTTTCACCTATTTTCTTTTGACCAAGTGCTTCAGTAATAAACTTAAATCACCATACCATTCTTCGATCTGATGCTTCTGGTCTATATTCTCTCGTAAATTATCCTTAACTTTCCTCTCCAATCTTTCTGGAGAAATACCTAACCTCTTGGCTAATAAATAAGTAGAAATTATTAAATTAGCTAAGGTACCAATTATTTTGTCCTGATTCCCTTTTAACATTACTTTAAATAAATGTGAGACACTACCTAATAATTCACTCTTTAGCCATTCTATTACTTTTAAATTTTTAGTAATATTATTCTTATTATTCTTAAAGTTATACTCTCTCATGTAGCTCCCCCTAAAACTTATTTTCTATTAAGATAATTTCTTGAGAGAAATACATTTTCCTGCTTAAGATAAAAAAACAGAGAGGAAATTCCTCTCTGTTTTAGTTCTTTTAATTAATTGTAAAAGGTAATAAAGCAATATTTCTAGATCTCTTTATTGCTTGAGTTAACTGTCTCTGGTGACGAGCACAGTTCCCAGAAATTCTGCGTGGTATAATCTTACCACGATCTGTGATATACTTTTCTAATCTATTAACATCTTTATAATCTATATGCTCAACTTTGTTAGCACAAAAGTCACACGACTTATTTCTACCACGTGCCATTTAGTTTACCTCCTTATCTAATTCTAAAATGGGACATCTATATCATCTTGGTCAGTATTATTATTAGAAGCTTGTCCCTGGCGATTATCATCATCAGGCCAATCTAAGAACTTAACATTATTAGCTACAACTTCAGAAACTCTCCTACGTTGACCCTCATTATTCTCATAACTTCTAATCTGTAAACGTCCTTCTACTGCAACTAGTCTTCCTTTTCCTAGGTGGTTTGCACAATTCTCGGCCTGCTTTCTCCAAACAACTATATCAATAAAATCTACGTCTTTCTCTCCACTTTTATTCGTGAAGGGACGTTCAACTGCTATACTAAAGTTAGACACAGCTACTCCATTAGGAGTATATCGTAATTCTGGATCTTGAGCTAGCCGTCCAATTAAGATTATCTTATTAAGCAATTAAAAGCACCACCTTAAATTTCAAAATTACTCTTCATCACGTAAAATTAAGAACTTTAAGATATTATCATTTATTCTATAAATTCTTTGTAATTCATTTACAGTGTCAGCCTCACCTTCAAACTTAACAACTGTGTAATAACCAGCTTTATGATCTTCTACTTCATAAGCTAACTTTTTAGTTCCCCATTTATCTAAATTAGTAATTTCACCTTTAGTATTATTAAGAGTATCTTCAACTTTTTCTACTATAGCTTCAGTTGCTTCATCATCTAAATCAGGATTTATAATAAAGATTGTTTCATACTTACGCATTATCTCTTCACCTCCCCCACTTGGACATAAGGCCCTCCCTTTATCAGGATAGAGCATGGATATGAAAGTATTATAACATCTTCATTTACAAAATGCAAATCTTAAACATTAAATCTAAAATAACAAACATCTCCATCCTTAACTATATAATCTTTCCCTTCTAATCTCAATAAACCTTCGTCTCTAGCTTTAGCAAAAGATCCAACCTCTATTAAATCTTCATAACTGATAACTTCTGCTCTAATAAATCCTTTCTGCATATCAGTATGAATCTTACCAGCAGCTTCTGGAGCTGTAGAACCTTCCTCTGCTGTCCATGCTCTTACTTCTTTTTCACCGGCAGTAAAGAAAGTAATCAAACCTAATAATTTATAGCCAGCTCTAATCAACTTATCTAGACCAGATTCTTCAATCCCTAATTCCTCTAAAAAGAGTTCTTCTTCTGCTCCCTCTAATTCAGCCACTTCTGCTTCTAATTTAGCACTTACAGTAATTACAGCCGCCTCTTCTTTATCTGCATAATCTCTAACAGCTTGTACATGCTTATTATCTTCTTCACCAATCTCATCTTCACCTACATTAGCTACATAAAGAATTGGTTTAATAGTTAATAAATGACAATCTCTAATTATATCCTTTTCTTCAAAGGATAAATTCAAGCTTCTCACTGGCTTGCCATCCTCTAAAGTTCCTATAATCTTTTCTAAAACTTCCATCTCTTCTTTATACTTTTTCTCCCCAGTCTTTAACATTTTCTCTGTCTTCTCAGCTCTCTTTTCCATCGTTTCTAAGTCAGCCAATATTAACTCCATGCTGATAGTTTCAATATCTCGAATCGGATCTAAATCTCCTTCAACATGAGTAATATTTGAATCATCAAAACAACGCACTACATGTGCAATAGCATCAACTTCTCTAATATGAGATAAAAACTTATTTCCTAAGCCTTCTCCTTTGCTAGCTCCCTTTACTAAACCAGCAATATCAACAAATTCAATAGCTGTTGGTATACTCTCTTTAGGATCAATAACTTCAGTCAATACATCTAATCTTTTATCTGGAACATCAACTATACCTACATTTGGATCTATAGTACAGAAAGGGTAGTTTTCTGCTCCTGCACCTGCTTCCGTAATTGCATTAAATAATGTAGATTTACCTACATTTGGTAAACCTACAATACCACATGTCATTCCCATATCCAATAACATCCCCTTTAATTATTTAAAATTTAATCACAACAATGATTATAACTTAAACTGGATTTATTTGCAAGATTAACCTATGATCAATATCTCTCATATTTAAAATTAAATAGCTATTCCTCTACCCTTTCTTTAAAATTCTTTTCAAATTTCTTACGTGGAAGCATAATTACTCGCCCACATCCTACACATTTCACTCTAAAATCCATCCCTGTTCTCATTATCTCCCATTTATCTTCTCCACAAGGGTGCTCCTTTCTAAAACTAACTACTTCCCCTACATTAAATTTCATTAATACTCCTCCTGTTCATTACTTTCAGTGATAACCACCCGTTTAGGATAAGGTATTTCTATACCCTCTTCTTCTAATTTCTCCTTTATCCTTCTCTTTAATTCCCTAGCAACCTGCCATTTTTCTAAAGGTGGCGTCCAAGCTAATATCCTTAAAACTACACTAGAACCTGCTAATTCTTCTACTCCTAAAACTCTAGGACCTTCTTTAATATCCGTCATATCTTCAGCTAACTTTTCACAATAATCATTTAACATACTAATCACTTCAGTAACATCCTCATCATAACCTATACCTACATCAACTAAGACTCTACTATTATCAGCTGTATAATTAGTTACCATCTTAATTTGACTATTGGGAAGAATATATAAGTCACCATCAAAACTCTTAATTCTAGTAATACGTAGATCTATTGCTTCTACAATTCCTGACACACCAGCTGTTTCAATATGATCCCCAACTCCAAATTGATTTTCAAAAAGTATGAAAAAACCAGTAATTATATCTTGTACTAAACTCCGAGCCCCAAAACCAACAGCTAAACCAACTATTCCAGCACCAGCTAATATAGATGAAGTTGGAATTCCTAATACTTCTAGTCCCATAGTTATACCTAAAAAATAAATTACATAACGAATAACACTCTTAACTAGAGAATTTAGTGTCTTTGCCCGTTGGTCACTGATTCCACTCCACTCACCTTTACTTTGCTTTAAAACTTTATCTACTAACATATACCCTAATTTTTTTAATATATTACCTAAAACCATAATACCTGCTAATTGTAAGATTGAAATACCAATTAATATTAAATTTTTCGGTGAAACAGACTGTTTGACTATCTGAATTAAGTCATTAAATACTTTTTCTAACGTCATATTTATCTTCCCCCTGACAACCCTTTACCTTAAACATTTTAATATTATTTAACTAAACCTTTTTAACTCTAGTACTAATCCTTGAAATAAATCCTAATTATTATTTTTACCCTTTTCCTATTAATTAATACCCCTATCCTTAAGCCAATCTAAATTATTAAATAATGATTCTCTGTTTTATATAGTTAAAAAATAAATATAAAATAATTAATCCACCAACATTACCTAGTACTGGATAAACTGTAGCCACTAAGATACCAAAACGAAATCTAGCTAATATAAAACTTAAAGCAATTACAATAATTAATAATCTATTCTCTGAAATAAAATAACGTTCTTTTAGTCTTGTAATTAAACCATATAAACTACTAGTGGCTGTAGTAATCATAGCTAACCATAATACTAAAGAGTATAATATATATATGTTATTATCTTGATAATTTAAAATTTCTAAAATAGGTATTTGACTTTCTTTAATTAATTCCAAATTCTGAACCAATAAAGTATTAATAATTAACGCTAATATAGCTAATATGCCTCCTGCTAGAAAACTTCCTTTTTTCAAAAGACTTTTTTGATTAATTTGAGTAGGAATTGCAACTAAGATTGGGAGTGCTAAAAAGAAGTTATAAATAACATAAATAATAGCATGAAAAAACCAATTATTAAATAGTAAATTATCATAAGAATTTAGATTAAGATTGGTATCTACATTCAAAAGAAAAGTTATAGATATAATTATAACTAATCCAGGAATTAAAACTATATTTAAATTCATAACTCCCTGAATTCCAAACTTAATTGCAAAAATTATAATAATAAGAGTTAAAACAATACCAAAATTCTTATTCAACTGAAAATAAGTAAAGAATATTTCACCGCTACCAGATAACATTACTATAAAACTACCAAATAAAAATAACAAAATAATTAAATCAGCAAATTTACCTAACATTTTATCTCCAAGTCTATAAAATAATTGATCATAAGTACTTAAATTAAACTGTAAACTAATAGTAAAAATTATATACCCCAAAATCCCAAATAAAGCTCCACATATGATAATACCTAAATATCCCCACCCACCTTGTAAAGTGAAGAATTGTAGTATTTCCTGTCCTGAGGCAAAACCAGCTCCAATCACAGCCCCAACATATGTAGTAGCAATTAAGAAAATAGCTTTATAATCTTCAATCATTTCCTGTTTCCCCCTAAAACTTCGTTACACCTAATTATATTCCCTTGTTTTACGCTTTATTAAAATTAAACACCAACATTTAACAGTTTATTATCCTCCTCTTTTACATATATTAAATTAAGACTTTTTTAATAATTAGGGGGGCTTAACTTGGGAAACTTTCAAGCTATTACTTGTCAGGGATGTGGTCGACAAATAATGGATTTAGAATTTTTCAACAATACTAAAACTGTCTGTAACAGGTGTGCTAATGCTTCATCAAAAGAAAAAAGATTAACCAAAAAATCAAAACTAAACAAGAATAAACTTTCTAAAAAAGAAAATAGAGTACATATAGATAATCCTTTAGCAGCTAATAAATTAAAAAAAATAATTATTTATACTCTAAAAGAATTATATTCAGACACTAACCAAATTGTTATTTTATGTATAGGTACTGACCGTTCTACTGGGGATGCTTTAGGTCCGCTAATTGGGAGCAAATTGACTAGATTAATCACAACTAATATTCCAGTCTTTGGCACTTTGGATGAACCTGTTCATGCTAGAAATTTACAAGAGCAGATAGAATTAATTGAACAAGAATACTTTAACCCTTTTATTCTAGCTATTGATGCTGGATTAGGTAAAAATAGTAGCGTAGGGTCCGTTACAGTAAAACCTGGTCCTCTCAAACCAGGTTCAGGAGTAAATAAGGATTTACCACCTATTGGAGATATGCATATTACTGGATTAGTTAACATTGGTGGATACATGGAATATATGGTCCTCCAAAGTACTCGGCTAAGTCTAGTCTTTAAGATGGCTAAATTAATCTCTAGAGGTATTAATTGGAGCATTAGAAGTGTCAACTATATAAACTAAATTATTTACTGCTAAGATTTTTTCCTCATTTTCTTTTTCCTTTTAAAATCATCCTTTGCTTTAGCTTTAGTATCATTGACTGCTTTACTATCATTTTCTTCAGTCTCATTCTTATTAAAACGCTTGGTAGTAGCTGTCCTAGATTCACTCTGTCCTTTAAAGACAGCTCCATCTTCTACAATTAAATTAGCAATCTTAATATCTCCAATTAACTTTCCAGTAGAAACGATTACTAACTTTCCACTAGCGATAACATTACCCGTTATACTACCTGCTACTGTTATATTCTTTGCTTCTATATCCGCCTCTAACACCCCATCTTCCCCAACTACTACATCACCTTGCGATTTTAACTTGCCATTTAATGCACCATCCACTCTTAATGAAGTCTCTGTCTCAATAGTCCCTTCGATTTTTGTCCCTTTTCCAATTATAGTCTCCATATCGTTTGAATTCAATTTCTCTCTCTGTTGTCTCTGTTGTCTCTTTTTCTTTTTTTTCTTTTTGCTACCAAATAACATTATCCTTCCTCCTTAAATTTACTATATCTTTATTTAATATAAGGTAATGGATCTATAGGTTTACCATTAATTGTGATTTCATAATGTAAATGCGGACCAGTACTGCGACCAGAATTCCCTGAATAAGCGATAATATCCCCGCGCTTAACTTTATCTCCTACTCTAACATTTAATCTTCGATTATGTGCATAAATAGTCTTAAGACCATATCCATGATCTATGATAACCGCTTTTCCATAACCACCCTTCCACCCAGAATGAGTTATTCTACCAGCTCCAGTAGCATATACCTTAGTTCCATACCAAACTCCAATATCTAAACCTTCATGTATAGTACGTTCCCCAGTGACAGGGTGAGTACGATATCCAAAGTAGGAAGTTATTCTCTTTTCCTTAGCTTTAAGCGGCCACCCTGTCGGTTTAGCAGCTAAATAATCTTTATACTTAATTACAGAGTCTTTTAACTCTTTTAACTCTATCTTCTTTTTTGGTAATAATGCCTTTAATTCCGCTAATCTATTTTCTGTGTTATTTACTATTTGGTTATTATTCTTACCTAAATTAAGTTGATAATTTTGATTAGCAATTGTCGGTCGACTATCAATGTCTGATCCAACACTTGTTTTTTTATTCACTTGAGTATTATCACTATCATAATTAATTAGGCGTTTTATCTCTTGATTAGTATCCTGAATTTCTTTAAATTCAGCCTTTAATTTTTGTGATTCTTTTGATAAAATATGTAACTTGTTTTTTAATTCTTCATTTTTATATTTAACATGCTTTAAATTATTGATTATTTTTACAGATTTTGAATTCTGATTATAATAAAATAAAAATCCTAAACTACTTACTAACAAAATAGTTAATAAAAAAGTAATTATTGATTTAAATAAAAATTTAGAAATTTTAAAACTAATTAATTTACCGTCAACATGAGGAATAATCTTAATTGTAATTTGCTTTTTTTGTTTATCATAAGACATACTTTACTCCTCCTGAAAACTTATATTATTTAAATTTATTTCTATGATTAATCTATTTCAAAAATACCTTTTACTTATCTAAATCTTCCCTTCCTCATATCTTTTATTCAACACAAAAAACAAATTTCCTCTTTCTCTTTTTAATACTAAAACAAACTTATTATTTGTTGATTACCATATATTATATTAATTAGTAATTAATATAAAAACCCCTCGACTTATGACTAAGCCGAGGGGTAATATACAATTACTTATTTAATTAACATCCAGTTGGAGCTTTCTTAGTACTAGGTTCTTTCTTATCCTCTTTTAAATTACCATCTTTAACTCTATCTTTTAATTCATCATATTTAACTTTTAATTTTCCATAATCATCAACTAAATTAGTATATTTAGCTTTTAAATCTGTAAATTCTGCTTTTAAACTCTTATATTTCTCTAGTAGTTTATTCTTACTTAAGGATGAATAATCAGCTCCATAAAGAGTAAGTTGACTACAAAACAAGATTAGTAGTAATGCTAAACTTACTATTAAGTACTTTTTAGAATTAACCATCAAACTAGCCCTCCTTTAATAAAATCAGAATTTTAATTTAATTCTTTCAATGATGAATTAGCTTCACCAGGATTATAATGAAACTCTTTTCTAATCTTATCAAGTTTCTCTTTTAGGTCTCCTTTAGCCTCATTTGCTTTATCAGCAGTCTCAATTATTGGCTTAATATTTTCTATACTATGACAATCTATACATTTAGCTGTTCTATCTACTTGATGACAATCTGCACATTCTAACCCTAGCATACCGTGAACACTATTTTTAAATCGTTCTTTATCAATATAAATTCTATCAACTGTCTCTTTTTTAATTAATTTACCTTTGATAGTAGGTAACTTTTGCGGATAAATTTTCTTATTAGTATGACAAGTTTCACAACTCTTTGCTTTATCACTCCAACTATGTCTTACTTTAACTACCCATGCATGGCCCGGTACATCTTTATTTGGAACCTCTGGATAAGTTGGTAAAGGTGTCTTAGTCATAGTATATACCTTACCCTCATATCTACCTAAATAGAAATCATCTGATGTAAGTTCACCAACAGTATATTTAGGTGGTTCTTCTAAGTGACAACCTTCTTGACAGTTCATATACCAATCTGTATGACATGCTGAACAGTCTAAGTCATCTTTATGAGTTGCATGTGGATATGAATATTCATTAAATTGATTAACTGGTAATCCATTGTATTCCTTCTTTTTATTATCATGACAGTCTGCACAATTATTATCAACAACCTCAGTCATTGATTGATGTACTTCACCATCACCATGCATCTGTTCTTCACCATGACAGTCTACACACTCTAAACCTGCTTTAGAATGTACACTTTCTGGATATTCTTCACCCCATCCAACATAACTAAATCCTGTTTGACTATGACAGTCTACACAATTAGATGTTGTTGGCTGCTTAAAGTTATGACTATCAACAGCTGTTACCATATTACCTTGATCATCTTTTTCCTTAAGATGACAGTCTGAACAATCAGCATGGCACCTTGCACAGTAATCATTCCAAGTCTGTGTACCTACTTCTTCTCCTAATAAATGAACCGCACCATTCTTTTGACCCCGAGCAGTTCCGTGTAAAGATTTCTCAAATCGATGAGAAATGTCAGTATGACATTGACCACAAGTCTCTTCTGCTTTATTAGATGTACCTGGCTTAGAAATTAAATTTTGATGAGCCTCTTCCTTTGAACTAGCAGATAAGTTACCTTGATGACAAGTAACACAACCAAACATAGCATGTGTGTCCTTATTAAATTTCTTTTGAGAAACATATACTTTTGAATCTTCTTTAGATTTTAAATATTCTTGATCACTATGACAATCTAAACATCCTTTCTCAGATGCATTAACTGCTAAGGACATAAAAACCAAAAGCATTAATATTAGTATTAAACTAACTTTAAATTTTCGTTTCAAGCTAAATCCTCCTTCCCTTCACTAATTTAATTTTATTACTTTTGTGCTTCTTTAACTTTATCATAAAGGTCTGATAGTAACGTCTTACCTTTTGGAGTTAATAAACCAACTACTGCTCGACCTTGACCGGCTATTAAATCTATATCTGTATTCTTCTTTCCACCTAATTTAATTGATTTATTTCCTTGCTTATCTTCTATATGCCAAGCCTTCACTGTATTTCCTTCCACATTATCAACTACAATTTTGAAGTAACCTTCTGGACCTTTGAAAGTACTACCATCACCACGTAAGATAATAGACTTCTTATTAGTAATCATAGTTCCAAATAAATGTCCAACTGGACAAGCAATTGGGTAAGTTTCAAATCGCTTATCGAATGGATATGATTCTCCAGCTTTAATATTAAAGCTTCCACTATATACTTTTAGATAAGCTTTTCCATTCTTAGTTGGACCAGTCCATGGATCAAGAACTACTGTTACTTCATCATGCTTCATGATTAACTTTTCACGAGTATTAGTGTCTTCAATTAATCTCTTTGGGTGTTTAATGTTACCTAGTTCTTTTTCTGCTTTAACTTTTCCATTCTTTAATATTTGAATAGTAGATGCACCTTTTGATACACTAGCAACATTAATCTCATAATCTCCAGCAGTAATTTTCTTGCCTTCTACTGCCCAATCTTTATAGACTCTATTCTTAGCCATTCTCATTCCTCTAAAGTAAGTTCCACTTAAATAATTGAAATTAACAGCTTTCTTACCTACTTTCTTGGCTTTACCTTGTGCATATCCTAATTCAAATCCTTTTTCAAACCAATTATCTTCATTAAAAGATAAGATCCCAGGACTTAATCCAGCAAAAGCCCAGTCAACCCCGTGTAAAGTATTTACTGTCATATTTACATTAGCCATAGTTGATTCATGACCTACAGCAGAAGTAAATGTATAAATTTGATCTCCTACAGCAACTCTCTCACCTGGTTTAATAGTTACATCATCTTTAACTGCTACCACTTGATCAAAGTCTAAGTAATAATACTTATTACCTGCTATATACTCATACTCTCCTAATAATGGAAGCATTCCCCTCCATGTGTCAGCCATATAATATAGCCCTCCTGGTGGAATAATAATCATATTGTTCATAACCTTACTTCCTCGAATTACTACTCCATCATACTTAGGAACCTTTTTGCCATAATCATTAACCATTACTTTATTATTGATAAACCCTGGTAAATCTGCAACATATTCTGGATTATCAGGAAGTAATGTAGCATTTCGCGGCATTTTAACCTCATCTTGAGAAACCACCGGAAATGGTAATGGCCAATCTTTCTGAGGTGGCTTAATCTTTTCCTCACTAGCAACAACCCCAATAGTAAAAGTAAATAAAAGACTTAATACCAACACTATCGCTAAACTTTTTCTTCTCATTTGATCCCCTCCTTAGTTTTTATGCAAGTGATTTAATTCACTATTATATAAATGCAATTTCTATTCCAAACTGATCCTTATTACAAAAAAAGGCTATAAAAATAAGTAAGAACCCTATAACCAAAGGTTCTTACGTAGATAAACTAATTTATTTTAATTTATATATATATATTTACAACTTCTTATATTGGTGCACTATCTCACCGCTGATTTAGAAAAATATGTAGAAATAATAAATATATAGTATAATTATGATTAAAATTTGACCTTTTTGTGATGATTATGTGAATAAAAATGCGATAATTCGTGAAATATATTACAATATACAAGGTGTAATGTTGTGGTGCTAAGTTGCACCAACTGGTGCTATATGTCACCAACACTTTAAACTTTCAAATTAATCTCTGTAGTCAAGATTACCAATATAAAACTTATAAATATTAAACTAAAGCTTACTAATCCTAATAACCCTTTAATATATAACATATACCAATGGTTTACACCTAAGGTAAGTAATCCAACAAAACCTAATATAAATAAAAGAATAGTTTTTTTCTTCTTCAATTTAAATTTAATGTTTGAAAAGTTATCCCATAAACTGATACAAACTAAAAATATAATATTAACTGACATTCCAATCCAGATTGGATGTATATTTAAATAAAAATGAATAATATCCCACCCACCTAAATAATTCCACATAATCCCTGATAAAAATCCAGTAATCATTGCATAAATTACCCCTCTCTTAGTAGCTACTGGCCAAAAGAGAGCAGCTATCACTGGTGAAAAAGTGGCTGAATTTCTTACTACCCAAGCAAACACATTCCACCAAGCTGAAGCTTCAGATCTTAATAGACTATAACAAATCATTAATAATGTTAAAACTAATAAAGAAATCTTTGTATATCTTATATCTGTCATATTATCATCATTAGAACTTAATTTCCCTAAGACATCTTTTCCTAGACTAGTAGCTCCTGAAAACTGACAAGGAGCTCCCCAGCCTAAAGCACAAGCCCAGATTCCTAATCCAAATATTCCTACTAGAGGCGGAGGTAAAACAGATTTTAAATATAATGGAAAAGCTACCAACCCTTTATCAAGATAAGGAAATTTAATTACAGCTGCCATCCCAAAAAGTACTCCAAAAATCATAAAAAATATATCTAAAATTAATGCAATATATAAACCTTTCCTTCCTTCTTCTACAGTCTTACATGCTGTAGCCATTTGGAAACAAGCTTGAGCTAAGAAAGTATTAATAATAAATGTTGCAAACCAAACAATAATTTTTTGCAAACCAATACTATCTGGAGATAGATACTCAGGATGTGTTGTCACAAAATTAGCTAATCCATCAAGACCAGGCTCAATTAATAAAGCATAAAAACCTACTCCAAACATAATAAATGAAACTATCACATTCAAAATTTGAGTATAACCTAAAGCCCACATCCCACCAGATCTTAAATATAAAAATAATAATAAAGCTGTAAAAATAACAGATAAATGAAGAGATAGTCCAGTAAAAACATGTAATGCAGATGCAAAAGCTAAAGCAGTAGCAGTCGACCACATAGGAAAGGTAATTGCTGTAATTAATCCTGAAATAATACTAGCCAATTCTCCATACTTTTTGCCAATTAACCCAGAAATAGTTACTACTAGTTTCTCTCTAAAAGATGATAATAAAAAGAAAGCAATAATAAAAACATGAAGACTTTCTGCTATACCATACCAAATAGCAGATAGACCATAATTATATGATAACTCTAAAATAGCTACAAATGATGAACCAGAGAATAAACCAGTAATACATACGGCTACATGCCAAGCTCCAAAATTACGATTACCCGAGAAGTATCCTACATCATCTTGGGCAAGTTTTTTAGCTTTCCTACCAATTACAATTAATAATAAAGTATAAACTAATGCCATTCCTAAAAACCAAACTGCATACTGATTAATTGTCTCTCCCAACACAATCCCCCCTTCTTATATAAAACTGATACATAAATAAAATAACTTTAATTATTTAATGTAATTCCAAACTTTTGTGCCTTTCGAACAATAGTAGAATGATGCACTCCTAAATACTTTGCAGCTTCTCTTGTTGAAGCATCACCATTCAATGCTAATTTCAATAAATCTTTTTCAACTCTTTGCTTAGCTTCTTTTAATGGTATAATACGATTAATTTCTAAATCACTTTGTTCCTTCTGCTTATCTTCATTATGTAGTATACCTGAAAGGTGTTTTGATAAAATAGAATCTCCTTCTACCATTATTACCAATCTTTCAATAGTATTCTTTAATTCTCTAATATTTCCTGACCAAGTATAAGAGAGTAATACATCCCAAGCACCTTCAGAAATTTGTTTATTAGTATTGTACTTTTGATTAAAATTATTTAAGAAATGATAGATTAAAGGAGCTATATCTTCCTTTCGTTGACATAATGGTGGTATTTCAATTGGTAAGACATTAAGGCGATAGAATAAATCTCTACGAAATTCACCTTGCTCTGTCATATTCCACAAGTTCTGATTGGTGGCAGCTAAAATTCGAACGTCAACATGAACAGGTTCAGTACTTCCAATCGGATAAATTTTTTCTTCTTCTAATGCTTTTAGTAACTTAACTTGAAGTTCTAAAGGTAATTCTCCAATTTCATCTAAAAATAATGTACCATTATTAGCAGCCTCAAATAATCCGACTTTACCTCCTTCTTTAGCATTAGTAAAAGATCCAGATTCATATCCAAAAAGCTCAGACTCCAATAAGTTAGCAGGAATAGCTCCACAGTTCACTTCAATAAATGGTTTATTAGCCCGATCACTTAACTTATGAATTAATTTAGTTATCATTCCCTTTCCTACACCAGATTTTCCTGTAATTAGAACTGTAGCCTCCACTGTGGAAACTCTTCTTACTCTCTGTAATACTTCTTTCATTTTTGTACTCTCAGCAATAATATTATCAAAATCTAATTGCTTACTCCTTAACTCCTCTAATTCAGAATGATATCTACGGTTAAGGCTTTTTGTCTCTTCAACTACTTCTTTTAAATTATTAAGTTCGGTCATATCCCTTAAATTAAATATTATTTTGGTAACTTTTCTTTCATCATCTAAGACTGGTTTCCCTGTAATATACACCTTATTATCACCATTAATCTCTTGCATAACAGTAATTGGTTCTTTTCTTTCATGAATTTTCTCTACAAGTTCTAATTGTGGAGTTATAAGTTCTAAATCAGAGATTTGTTTGCCTATTAACTCTTTTGACTTAACCCCTGTAATTCTTTCAAAACCTTGATTTACGCGTAATACTTTCTCTTTATCTGTAACAATTATTCCATCATAAGAAAGATCTATTACAGCTTCTAACTCTGAGTTTAACTCCTTAACTATCTTTAGTTCATTAACTAAATTCTCAATTCTAGATATACATTGGAATACTGCCACTGCTCCTATAGGAGTCTGCTCTTTTCTAACCACACTTTTATTAATAATAAATCTATTATTATTAATCTCTCTTTTTTCAGTAATAAACCCATTTTGATTAATAATTTCTTTTAAGTTCAATTCAGGAAATAATTCATCAATACCTTTACCAATAACCTGTCCCTTAACCCCAAGTTTTTCTTTTAACTTTTGACTACAGATTGTTATAAGACCTTTAGAATCAATAGAAATAACACCATTACTCATAGATTCAAGTAAAGCGCTTAATTCACCCTCCTTCTCCCCTAACTTCTCATGAACAGTCTTAATTAAGTTAATTTTTGTTACAATTCCACTAAACTGTCCTTGTTGATTCAATATGAGTAATCTGCCTATAGGATAATTGTATAATTTCTTTACAGAAGTACTTTCATTTATAGTCTCTATATTCGTCTCCATCACTTTTCTAATTGGTGTTTGAATTGTAGAATTAGACTTTAACGATTCAAACACTCTAGTATTAGTTAGTATTCCTATAGGATAATTATCATCATTTAAAATCGGTATACAGTTCACTTGGTGATTAATATATGTATCTATTGCATCTTTTATCTTATTATCTGGAGATAATGTAGGTGGTGATTTAATCATAACATCTTTAGCCTTCATCATAATCCCTCCTTTTCATGTGATATATCTCACACTTCCCTTATTTAAGTAATTCACAGAATTATCATAAATTCCTTTTTTAGGTATGAAAAAACGACATTTTTTTAACAAATAAAAAGCAGATATCATCTTATTATAAGATGATATCTGCTTATATAGAAAACCAAAGAATATTAAATTGAATAATTAATAGTATATATTCTAATATTTAATAACCAAAAAAATATTAAATATTTAATTTCAATAACATTAATATAACTGCAACGAAGATACTTGGTAATAAGTTCCCAACTTTAATTTTTGCTATCTCTAAAATATTAATTGCAATCCCAATAATTAATAAACCACCAGTAGCTGTCATTTCAGCTATAATATTTGGAGTTAAAAAAGCTTCCACACTACTTGCCAATAGAGTAATAATACCTTGATATAAGAATACGGCAACTGATGAAAAAATAACTCCAATACCCATGGTAGAAGCAAAAGCAATAGCAGAAAATCCATCTAACATTGACTTAGCATATAATGTTGATGGATCTCCTGTTAATCCATCTTGTATTGCCCCCATAATCGCCATAGCTCCAACACAATATACTAAAGTAGTTCTAACGAAGGCCTGGGCTACATTGCTATCTTGAGAACTAAATTTATTTTCTATCCATTGACCTAAATTATCTAACCTACGCTCAATACTTAATGTTTCTCCGATAACTCCACCAATTAGCAAACTAAAAATAACTATACGTGGATCGTTTGTTTCTAAAGCCATACTACCACCAATTAATAACACAGCTAAACTTAACCCCTGCATTACTGTTATTTTTAAAGACTCAGAAAATCTATTTCCAAGGACTACTCCTAAACTCCCCCCTACTATAATAGCTACTGTATTTACAATTGTACCTTGCATAATATTCATCCCCTACTAAATTTGTTATTTTAAATTTAATTTTATCAAAATAAAAAGCTAATCCACCTCTTTAGCAATCTCTTCAATAGCTTCTAATAAAGCTTCACAATCAGATTTTGTATTAAAACTCCCTACACTAATTCTAACAGTACCCTGCTCTATTGTACCTAATGTTTCATGGGCTAAAGGTGCACAATGCAACCCTGTTCTTACTCCAATATCAAAGGCACTATCTAAAATAAATCCTATTTCAGAAGCAGCTTCCTCTCCTAAATTTATTGAAATTACTGGAGCTTGTTTCTTAATATCCTGCGGACCGTAAATATTAACATGTGGAATCTTAACTAACTCATTTAATAAGTATTCAGTTAATTCCAATTCATATTCACGTAGATTGTCAATCCCTTTTTCTAGAATATAATCAATACCTGCTCCTAATCCAACAATCCCTACACCATTAGGAGTCCCACTTTCATACTTATCAGGAATAATTTCAGGTTGATAAATAAGCTCAGAATTACTTCCAGTTCCACCTTGGCGTTGACTCTTTAACTTTAACTTTCGACTAATATATAATCCTCCTGTACCTTGTGGCCCTAATAGGCCTTTATGCCCCGGAAAAGCCATTAAGTCTAGCTTTAATTCCTGTACATCTATTGGATAAAATCCTGCTGTCTGTGCTACATCAACCATAAATAGAATTCCATGCTGATCAGCTAACTCTCCTATCTCTTTGATCGGCATTAAAGTCCCAGTTACATTAGAAGCATGAGTTATAACTATTAACTTAGTTTCATCTCTAATCTCTTTCTCTATATCTACAACAGATAACTCTCCTGTCTTAGAATCACAGTCGACTATACTTAATTCAATTTTATTTTTTCTTTCTAAATGCTTTAATGGTCGGCTAACAGAGTTATGCTCCATACTACTAGTGATTACATGGTCACCTTTAACTAAACTTCCTTTTATACCTAAATTTAAAGCATCTGTAGTATTTAAAGTAAAAACTACTTCAGCTGAATCTTCAATATTAAAAAATTTAGCTACTAACTCTCTCGTAGAAAATATCTCTCTACTAGCTGAAACCGCTAATTTATGACTTCCTCGACCAGGATTAGCCCCTTTATTACGCATAAATTTATCCATTTTTTTATAAACAGATTCAGGCTTAGGAAATGAAGTTGCAGCATTATCAAGGTAAATCAAAATCATCACCCTTTCCAATCATTATATCTCTTTCTCTAAATATATTCATTATCCTCCTATAATAATTAAACTAATTAAAAATCTACTGAAAAAGGTTCTAATGCTCTTTCCAAAATCCCATTCACGTAGGCAATTAACATACCATAATTAACAATGGGTACCCCTAAACTATCTGCTTTTTTTAACCTATATAATATTTCTTTTCTATTGGTCATACATCCTCCACATTGAACAATTAAATCATATTCATCTAAATCTTCAGGAAATTCGCGCCCTGCAACATGAGCAAATTCTAAATTTCCTCCTGCCATCTTAGATAACCAATTAGGAATTTTAACTGTTCCAATATCAACCTTAGTTCGATGATGAGTACAAGATTCAGCAATTAAAACCTTATCTCCTACTTGTAAATTATTAAGGCTCTTAACCCCTTTAACTAATATTTTTAAATCACCTTTATAACGAGCAAATAAAACAGAAAAACCTGTTAACATAATATCATCTGATACTTGAGGCTCTACTTCCTTAAACGCTTGTGAGTCAGTAACAACCATTTTGGGCTTAACATCTAAAGTAGTTAAAGCATGGGATAATTCGCTTTCCTTTACTACTACCGCTTGGCCATCATTATCTAATATATCTCGTAATGTTTGTGTTTGAGGTAAAATCAATCTCCCTTTAGGAGCAGCATCATCAATCGGAATGACTAAAACCACTATATCCTGTGAATCAATCAAATCACCAATAATATATGGTTCTTCAAATTTCTCTGGTGCTTTCATTACCATCTCTTTCTTTAAAACTTCAATTCCTGTTCCTTCTTTAGCACTAACTTTTAATAATTTAATTCCTAATTCTTTAATTAACGATTTTAAATCTAAATCTTCAATTATATCTTCTTTATTAATTACTCCAACTATAGGAATCTCTCGTTCATTAATTTCAGCCAATAATTCTTTTTCATACTCATCTATTCCTATGATAGGGTCTATAACTAAGATAGCTAAATCTGTTCTACCTAATACTTCTTTAGTCTTTTTTACTCTTAATTCTCCTAATTCACCATCATCATCTATACCTGCCGTATCAATAACTACTACCGGTCCAATCGGTAGAATTTCCATTTTCTTATAAACAGGGTCTGTTGTTGTACCGGCTATTTCAGAAACTACAGCTAAGTCTTGATTAGTTAAAGCATTAATTAAACTGGATTTTCCTGCGTTTCTTCGACCTAAAATTGCAATATGCAATCTATTAGCCTGTGGTGTATCTTGCATCGACTTCACTCCTATCTATTCTATTTAATTTATCCAAATTTAAATATTCTGGAATCTTTCTATTAGCAGCCATGATCGATTCTACTGCCCAATCTAAATCGACCATATTCTTATTACTATAAATTTCATAATTTTCTCTTAACTGAGGCGGTGTCATAATTAACATAATTACATTAGCTCCAGATTCTAATGCTTTCTCTTGACCTTCTGAGTCTAATGAAGCTATAGCAGTAGTAGCAGGAATAAATACATTCTGACAGACTAAACGCATTACTGCTACTACTTTCAAAGTAGTTATCAAATCACCAGATTTATACTCTGCATAAGGAGTATTATTTGCCGGCAAGAAAGGTCCAACTCCAATCATATGAATTCCATATTTTTTTTGAAATAGAATATCCTTAGCTAAATCTTCAATTGATTGGCTAGGTAAACCAATCATTCCCCCAGAACCAGTAATATAACCTAATTCTTTAAGCCATTTAGTATGTTTAGACCTAACTTCATAATTATCATCAGGATGGATTTGATTAAATAAGTCTTTATTAGCTGCCTCTATCTTTAATAAATAGTTATCAGCGCCAGCTTCTTTAAAAACTTTATATTCTTTTTTTGTTCTTTCTCCCAAACTTAAAGTAATCTTCATCCCAAACTCTTCTTTTATTCTCCGAATAATCTTTACTATCTTATCTGTAGTATACCATGGATCTTCTCCAGATTGTAAAATGACAGTCTCAATACCTAACTCATATATTTCCTTAGTAACTTTAATGATTTCGTCCTCTGTCATCCTATATCTTGTTAAATTTTTGTTTTCTCGCCTTAACCCACAATAATTACAATTCTTATGACAGTAATTCGAAAATTCAATTGCTGCTCTAACATCAACAGTATCTTTAACTGCTTCTTCTCTAATCCTATTAGCAGCTAAAAATAAAGCTTCCAATTCTGATTCTCTATTAGCTTTCAAAAGTGTTTTAATTTCTGATATATTTAAAACTTCATCTTTAGCTATCTTTTTTAATACTCTACTAAATTTTGAGTTGATTTCTAAATTCCAAATATCCTTCCAATCCTCTAAACGATTCTTCTTTTCAATATCATAAATTCCCTTCCAATCAATATCAGTAGCCATAATCACATCTTTAATTTCTTCTTTTAAATTTTTAGCAAATCTAATAGCAGTAGTACACGCTGAACCTATACCTCTCGGAGTTGGTACTAATTCTACTTTAAAGTTATGCTGTCTTAACAATCTGTCTGCTTGCAACATATGATGAGTAGATGAGCAGATTAGAACTGATTCTTCCTCACTACTATCTTTTTTAATGAATTTATCCCTTAAGACCATAGTCTCCCCCTCTTTAATTTATATTTTTTTATAAATATATATCTCTAGCCCCATCTTTAACCTTCTTAATTTTTTGTTGAGCCTTCTTTCTTAATTTTGAATCTTTGATTCTATTTAACTGTTCATAGATTACTCTTTCACCTGCTTTTTTAGTTTCTAATGAAGCATAATCCTCTAAATACTCTTGAAAAGTGATTAAAGCATTAGGTTGACAAAACTTATGAATATCTCCTACCTTAGCTAAATCCATGAACTCCTCGCCAGTTCTTTCAGTTCTATAGCAAGCAGTGCAAAAGCTTGGTAAATAATTAGAATTACATATTCCTTTAATAACTTGGTCAGGAGTTCTATGATCAGCAGTTTTAAATTGCTTTGCATCAATTCTTCGATTATTATTTTGTTTATATCCACCAGGGTCAGTACAAGAACCTGCACTCATCTGTGAAATACCTAAATTTAATAACTCTTCCCTCAATTCTATACTTTCTCTAGTAGATAGAATTATTCCTGTATACGGAACAGCCAATCGAATAATAGCAACTAGTTTTTTAAACTCTTTATCAGAAACAGGAGAAGGTATATCATTCATCTTAACTCCTGAAGCTGACTTCCACCTTGGAACAGAAATAGTATGAGGGCCGACTCCATAATTCTCTTCTAAATATAAAGTATGCTCTAGCATAGCTAAAACTTCATACTTATAATTGTATAGACCAAATAAAACCCCGATACCAATATCATCTATCCCTGCCTTCATAGCCCTATCCATAGCTGTTAGATGGTAGTCATAATCTGCTTTAGGACCTGAAGGATGCATTTTCTCATAAGTCTGTCTATGATAAGTCTCTTGAAATAACTGATATGTGCCAATACCTGAATCCTTTAGTTTCTTAAAATCATCCACCTCTAAAGCAGCAACATTAACATTGACTCGTCGAATATCACCATTATTATATATAGTTTCTATGGATTTCACTACTTTATCTATTGAGCTAGCTTCTGGATCCTCTCCAAACTCTACTAAAATTCGCTTATGTCCCATCTTTTCAATTATTTTTACTTGTCCTGCAATCTCTTCTGACGTTAAACTGATTCTTTCTAAATCTTGATTATCTTTTTTGAAACCACAGTACTGACAGTTATTAATACATTTATTACTAACATAAAGCGGCGCGAAGAGTACAACCCTATCTCCATAAATATCATCTTTAATCTCTTTAGCTGCTTTAAATAATTCTTCTAATAAGCCTTTATCATTAATTTCAAGTAAAGTAGCTATTTCTTTTAATCCTAGTCCCTTCTTTTCTTTAGCTTTATCTATAATTTGTCTTATTCTACCTTTAGACACACCTTGATTCTCTATTAATAAGTTCTCAATCTTCTGATGATCTATAATTTTAGTCATTTTAATCTCCTCCTAATTATTACTATATTAAGTACATGAAATTAAATGTTTCACATGAAACATTCTTACTATAGATTGTTAATAATTTCACTAACTTTATTATAACATAAATAATATTTATTAAAAGTGATTATTATCATCTATACTAATAATATATGTTATTTTTATGCTAATATATTGAGATTAAGGATAAAGAGGCAATATTTTAATGAAAAAACCATAAATTGGGTGGGGATTCAAGGAAAGCATTAATAACATAAATTTAAAAATAAAAATAAATAGTGCATGATAGGCAACAACTTAATAACTACATAAGTCATCTTTAATGCCCTAACATTCACTATTTTAAAATTAATCATTCATGAAATATGATTTTTATAAAATAAAAAAAGGTGAAAAAGACTCCACCCTCTTATCTATCTAAATGTTCTAAAACCCTAGCTAATTCTTCATCTGAATAATATTCAATTACTATCTTGCCTTTGTCGCTTCCATGATTTATATTAACTTTAGTACCTAATCTTTTCCGTAATCTATCTTCAATTGCAATTATGTTAGGATCTTTCTCCTTAATTTCTTTTTTAACTTCTTCTTTTTCATGCTCATCTGAAGTCAACTCCTTAATTAATCTTTCTGTCTCTCTAACTGATAATTCATTTTCAATTATTTCCTTAGCAACACTTTCCTGTTCCTTAAAAGTGTCTAAGGCTAATAAAGTTCTAGCATGTCCAACAGTTAATGTTTCATGTGAAACATATTCTTGAATTTTAGGAGCAAGATTAAGAAGCCTTAAAGAATTAGATATAGTTGAACGACTTTTACCCACACTCTCAGCTACTTCCGCTTGAATCAAATCAAATTCTTCAATCAATCTTTGATAAGCTTTTGCTTCTTCTAAGGGATTTAAGTCTTCTCTTTGTAAATTTTCTATTAATGCTACTTCCATCATTTGTTGAGGACTGTAGTCCTGAACTACTGCTGCAATCTTATCTAAACCGGCTAATTTAGCTGCCCGCCATCTTCTCTCCCCAGCTACTAACTGATATACTCCTTTTTCTTCCTCTTTTACAGTTATAGGTTGAATTAATCCATGTTCTTTAATGGAATAACTTAAATCCTCTAAAAGCTCATCATTAAATTCTTCCCGCGGTTGATATGGATTAGATTCAATTTTATTAATATCTATCTTCTTTATTTCATTTTCGGGTACACTTCCCGAATCACCATTAGGTATTAAAGCATCTAGACCTCTCCCTAATCGTTTCTTACTCACTACTCACCACTTCCTTTGCTAAGTTCAGATATGCTTTTGCTCCTTTTGAACTCTTATCATATAAATTAATTGGTTGTCCAAAACTTGGCGCCTCACTTAGTCTTACATTTCTAGGAATAACCGTACTATATACCTGATTTTCAAAATAATTAAATACTTCTTCTTTAACTTGCTGAGATAAGTTAGTTCGAGCATCATACATAGTCAAGACTACACCATTAATTTCTAAATCTTTATTTAAATTATTTTGTACTAAATTAACCGTATTTAATAGCTGGCTCAAACCTTCTAATGCATAATATTCACACTGAATCGGAATCAATACTGAATCCGCTGCTGTAAGAGCATTTAAAGTTAACAGACTTAAAGAAGGTGGACAATCTATTAATATATAATCATAATCTAGATCAACTTCTGCAAGAGCTTTCTTTAACCTTTCTTCTCTAGAAAGCTTAGAAACTAACTCTATTTCAGCTCCTGCTAACTCCAAAGTAGCAGGAACTAAATCAAAATTAATTAATTCAGTATTGACTATAATATCCTTTAATTTATAATCATTAACTAAGACATCATATATACAATGTTCAATCGCCTTCTTATCTAGACCTACTCCACTACTAGCATTGCCTTGGGGATCTATATCTAACAATAACACATCTTTATCAAACTCTGTCAAGCAAGCACCTAAATTAACTGCTGTAGTACTCTTTCCTACTCCACCTTTTTGATTTACAACCGCAATTATTTCACCCATTCGAATATCATCACCTCAAAGTTACTTTATTTCTTAGGCAAACGAATCTTTACTTCTATATACTCATCCTCATCTATCTCTTCAACCTCTACATCTAATCCACTTTCTTCTATATCTTTAATTGTTTTACGAATAGTATTTAAGGAAAGTCGTACATCTTCAAAATACTTAACTACACTTCCTTTTTCTTCCTCTGTATCCTCTTCATTATTCAATTCTTTTAATATCTGCTCAATAAACGCTTCCATCTCTCGTACAGTATATCCATTTTTGATAACTTCTTCAATAACACTTTTCCGCAGTTTTTTATTGGGCAATTTTAATAATGCTCTAGTATGTCTTTCAGTAACATTAGGATCTTTAACTAATTCTTGAATTTCATCAGATAATTTTAATAATCTTAATTTATTAGCAATAGTTGATTGACTCTTTCCAATTTGATCTGCTAATTCTTTCTGTGTTAAACTAAACACTTCTAATAATTTCTTATAACCTACTGCCTCTTCTAAAAAATTCAAATCTTTCCTTTGTAAATTCTCTATAAGAGCAATTTCTGCCATCTCTTTCTCTTCAAACTCTCTAATAATGGCTGGTACTTTTTCTAAATTGATTAATTTACTAGCTCGTAGTCGTCTTTCACCAGCAATTAACTCATAGCCTTTTTCCTCTACTTTCTTTTTTACTGTTAATGGTTGAATAATACCATGTTTTTCAATAGAATTAGCTAACTCACGTAATTCATCTTCATTAAATTCAACTCGTGGTTGGTATGGATTAGGTTCTATCTCCTCGACAGATATACATTTTATGTCTCTTTTTTTGTCATTTTCTATTGGACAATCTAATTCTTCTAGGTTATTTCCATTTTTTCTACTATTATCTAGCCCTTCTCCTTTTGCTTTAAACCCTAATAGTTTTGATAATTGATTCTTCATCGATACACCTCACTTTTTTCAGATATTAGTTTTATTAATTCTTTAACTAAACCTATATTTCCTGCTTTAAAAGCCTTTTTTGGTAAAATTTTACCAAAAAATTGAAATAAAACCTTCATGAATGAGGATTTTATCTCTCTAGTTTAAAATTAGTAACTGCTATTAATTTCTCATCTATGTAAAGTTTAATCGAATATTGTCCTGTTTTATCAGGTATTAATAATTGAGTTTTAACTTCTTCTTTTAAACTAATGTAAGACTTAATAGTATTATTTCTAAAATTAAATAATTTTAATTGATTCACTACTCTACCACTAGGATCAATCCATTTAACTATGATTTTATGTCCTCTATCATCAGGATGCCAAGATACATAATACTGAACTGCAAGATCTTCATTTAAATTAAATATCCTCTTAAATTCCAATGGAAAACCAGAATCATTTAAACCATTGGTCACTAAAATAGAATTTAATTTTATTTCAGAAGTAGACTCAGAAGCTACAGCACTGTCAGAAATAAAATTAACTGTAAATAGAACACATAATATAATTATCACTAAAATTTTTTTGTTTTTTACCATCTATTCTTCCCCTTCCTTAACCAGAAATCGGATCTTGTTTAGGAACTCCAGCTTGGCGAGGATAATGTTTAGGCGTTTCTCTTACTTTATTTATTATTACTAAATTTCTTTCAGCAGCTGTATAAGGTAATTCAATAGGAATAATATCATAGAATTCAGCACCTAAAATTTCAATTGAACTTAAAGCTTCAGCTACTTCTTTTTTAACCTCTGATCCTTTTTGAGAAATAAAACTACCTCTATGTTTTAAAAAGGGTATTGTATATTCATTTAATATATTTAAAGCCGCAACTGCTCTAGCAAATACATAATCAAAATTTTCTCTATACTCTGGATTCTGCCCATAATCTTCAGCTCGACCATGAATGAATTCTATATTATCTAAATCCAACTCTCTGCTTAAACTTTTCAAAAAATTTATTCTCTTATTTCTTGAATCCAGTAAAGATAATTCAATCTCAGGATACAGAATTTTTAACGGTATGCCAGGAAAACCTGCTCCAGTACCTATATCCATTACTTTATCACCTGGTTTCAAATCTATTACTGTTGCACAAGAAATAGAATCAAGAAAATGTTTAACCACAACATCTTGTGGATCATCAATAGCTGTTAGGTTTACCTTTTCATTCCACTTAAGCAGAATATCTATATAATCTAAAAATTTTTCTATCTGTTCTGAATTAATACTCAGATCTAATTTCTCAACCCCAGTTACTAATAACTTCTTGACCTCCATCCTTATCCCTCCCTTAAATTTTTAATTTATTTTTTTAAATAAACAGTTAGAAGTGAAATATCTGCTGGTGAAACCCCAGAAATTCTAGCTGCTTGCCCCACTGAAACTGGTTGCACTTCTTTAAGTTTTTCTAAAGCTTCAGCAGATAAACCATTAATTTCTTTATAATTTATATTCTTTGGAATTTTTTGCTCATCTAACTCTTTTTGAGATTCTACTTGTTTTAATTGTCTCTCGATATATCCTTCATATTTTAATTGAATCTCTACTTCTTCTTTGACTTCAGGGTCTAATTTAGGCCTTTTAGGATCTATTACTTCTAAATCATCATAACTTAGTTCTGGTCTCCTTAAAAGTCGTGCTATAGTATCTATATTCTTAATTTCAGAAGTGCCTAAATTCCTTAAACTCTCTTGAATATCTTCCTCAGGATATAATTTATATTCCTTTAAACGTTTCCTCTCTTGTTTAATAAATTCCTCTTTTTTCTTAAATTTTTGATATCTTTTCTCAGAAATTAATCCAATCTCATATCCTAAATGTGTTAATCTTAAGTCTGCATTATCCTGCCTTAATAAAAGACGATACTCCGCTCTAGAAGTTAGCATTCGATATGGTTCTTCAGTTCCCTTAGTTACTAAATCATCAATTAAAACGCCAATATATGCTTCTGATCTCTTCAAAATTAATGGTTCTTTATCTTGTAACTGATGAACTGCATTAATTCCTGCCATCAATCCTTGACCAGCTGCTTCTTCATAGCCAGAAGTACCATTAATTTGTCCAGCAGTATATAACCCTTCTACTACTTTAGTCTCTAAAGTTGGTTTCAGTTGTAATGGATTAATGCAGTCATATTCAATAGCATAAGCTGGTCTCATAATTTCAGCTTCTTCAAATCCTGGTAAAGTCCGAAGCATTTCCAATTGTATCTTATGAGGTAAGCTAGTAGAAAATCCAGATAGATACATTTCATAAATATATTCACCTTCTGGCTCAACAAAAATCTGATGCCTCTCCTTTTCAGGATACTTCATCACCTTATCCTCAATAGATGGACAATATCTAGGCCCTTCACCTTCTATAATACCACTATACATTGGAGAAAGTTTAATATTATCTCTAATAACTTGATGTGTTTCTTCATTAGTTCTTACTAGCCAACATGATTCCTGATTTTTTTGTGTAGTACTACTTACTCCAGTGAAAGAAAAAGCAATATCTTCATCAGTTCCTGGCTGTTCTATTAATTCAGAAAAGTTAATACTCCTCTTATCTACTCGTGGTGGAGTCCCTGTTTTGAACCGTCTAATTTCAAAACCTAATTCCTTTAAATTATGTGATAAAGCATTAGCTGGAAATTGATTATGAGGACCAGAGTTAAATGAATGATTTCCCACAATTATTGATCCCTTTAAGAAAGTACCAGTAGTCAGAATCACTTTATTTCCCTGGAAATCAAGTCCAGTCTTTAAGGTAACACCTATTACTCTACCATTCTCCTCTATTAATTCCTCAACTATACCCTGTTTTAAATCTAAATTTTTTTCTTTTTCTAAAGTCTTTTTCATATTTAAATGATAAGCCTTCTTATCTGCTTGAGCTCGTAAAGCTTGTACAGCTGGTCCTTTTCCGGTATTTAGCATTCTGACTTGAATAAATGATTTATCAATATTTTTAGCAATTTCCCCACCTAAAGCATCTATCTCCCTAACAATATTACTCTTAGCTGGACCTCCTATAGCTGGGTTACAAGGCATTAAAGCAACATTATCTAAATCAACCGTTAAAGCTAAGGTTTTACATCCTAATCTTGCCGCTGCTAATGCTGCTTCACAGCCAGCATGACCAGTCCCAACTACGATTACATCATATTCTTTCATTCTTTACCCGCTCCTCGTGCATTAAATTCTTCAAGATATATCATTAAGACTGAGATATCAGCCGGTGAAACTCCAGAAATTCGAGAAGCCTGTCCTAGAGAAACCGGCTGAATCTCTGTTAATTTTTCTCTTGCTTCATTTCGTAGGTTATCTAATTGGTGATAATCAATATTTTCAGGTATTAATTTTTCTTCTGTCTGTTTAAATTTTTCAATTTGGCGTAATTGTCGTTTGATATACCCTTCATATTTAATTTCTATTTCCATCTGTTCCTTAACATCTTCAGGATATTCTGGAATTTGCTCATGAAATTCCTTCAAAGTATCATAATCTAATTTTGGCCTACGTAATAAAGTGGCTAAAGAAACTGGCTTCTTCATTCCACCACTACCTAACTCTTCTAATTTATTTCTTACTTCTTTAGTTGGAGTAATCTGAATCCCATCTAAATATTCTAAACCTTCTTTAATTTGTTTCTCTTTTTCTTTTAAATTTTTATAAATTTCTTCTTTTACTAGTCCAAGTTCATATCCTAAAGGTGTTAATCTTAAATTAGCATTATCCTGCCTTAATAGTAATCTATATTCTGCTCTAGATGTTAGCATTCTATATGGTTCGTTAGTTCCTTTAGTGATTAAATCATCAATTAAAACGCCAATATATGCTTCAGACCTTTTTAAAATTACCGGCTCTTTTTCTTTTAATTCTCTAGTAGCATTAATACCTGCCATTAAACCCTGAGCAGCAGCCTCTTCATAACCAGAAGTACCATTGATTTGCCCAGCAGTGTATAATCCTTTAACTTTCTTAGTCTCAAGAGTTGCTTTCAATTGTGTAGGTGGTAAATAATCATATTCCACTGCATAAGCCGGTCTCATAATTTCTGCATTTTCTAATCCTGGAACACTTCGTAAGATATTTAACTGTTCTTCTTCAGGCATAGCAGTAGTTAAGCCATTAACATACATTTCATTAGTATTTAAACCTTCTGGTTCAATAAATACTTGGTGACTAGTCTTTTCTGGAAATCTCATAATCTTACGATCAATAGAAGGGCAGTATCTCGGACCTTCTCCTTCTACAATTCCAGTATTCAAAGGAGATTTTTTAATATTTTCTTGAATAACTTCCTTTGTTTTTTCACCAGTATACGTTAACCAACAAGGAATTTGCTCTCTTTCAGCCCGTGGTTCAGTAAATGAAAACTGAAGTGGCTCTTCAGATCCAGGATGTATAGTCATTTTAGAGAAATCTAAAGTATCCTTATCTACTCTTGGAGGAGTAGCAGTTTGAAATCTTTTTAATTCTAATCCTAATTCTTTTAAACTATCGGATAATTCAACAGCTGCAAACTCTCCTTGACGACCACCAGTATATTTAGTTTCGCCAATAATTACTTTACCACCTAATGAAGTTCCTGTCGTTAAGACAATCTTTTTAGCTTCATAATCCATACCTGTAATAGTCTTCACTCCGGTAACTCTATCACCATCATAAGTTAAATCAGTAACTACAGCTTGTTTTAAATCTAAATTATCTTGACCTTGAATAGTCTTAGTCATTTCCAATTGATAAAGATGTTTATCAGCTTGAGCTCGTAGTGCATGAACGGCTGGACCTTTAGCTGTATTTAATAGCATAATATTAACATACGCTTTATCAATAGTCTTAGCCATCTCTCCACCTAAAGCATCTATCTCTCTAACAATATGTCCTTTAGCCGGACCTCCAATCGATGGATTACAAGGCATTAAAGATATATGGTCCACATTTAATGTCAATAATAATGTTTTACACCCTAATCTAGCTGTAGCTAATGCTGCCTCACATCCAGCATGTCCAGCTCCAATTACAATTATATCGTATTTATTCAATTTACATCACTCCCGACAACTTAGTTCTATTTACCTAAACAAAAGTCTGCAAAAATTTGATCTATAATATCCTCACCTAGTGTATTTCCAGTAATCTTACCTAGTTCTTCTAAGGCTGCCTTTAAATCTATAGTAACAAAATCAGCTGGAAGTCCTTGTCCAACAGTTTCTTGTACAGTTAACATATTCTCATGAGCTGCTTCCAAAGCTTCTTTATGCCGCATATTAGTTACCACTGTCTGATCAGTAGCTTTAACCTTTCCAGCAAAAACCATTTCTAGAATTAAATCTTCTAATTTTTTAATTCCAACTCTTTCAGTAGCAGCCGTTTTAACTATCTGTACATTATCTATTCTTTCCTGTAATTCATCTAAATCTAAATTAGATGTTAAATCTGTTTTGTTGACAACTATAATAGTATCCTTATCAGTTACTAAATTAATTATTCTTTCATCTTCTTCTGTAATTCCTTGATGAGCATCTAAAACTAATAAAATCAAATCTGCTCTCTTTAAAAACTTCTGTGACCTTTCAACACCTATTTTTTCTACTTCATCTTCAGTCTTTCTAATACCTGCTGTGTCCATTATTTTCAATGGTACACCATCCAAATTAATTACTTCTTCAATTACATCACGAGTAGTTCCTGGTACATCTGTCACTATAGCTCTATTCTCTTGTAACATAGCATTTAAAAGACTGGATTTTCCAACATTCGGTTTACCTATAATAGCCGTCTGAACTCCTTCTTTTACTATTTTACCTCTTTTACTAGTAGCTAATAATTTCTCTATCATCTCTATAATCTTAGCTACCCTTTCTCCTACCTCATCGATAGTAAAGTCCTCAATCTCATCTTCAGGAAAATCAATTGAAGCTTCTAAATGAGCTAGTAGCTTTATTAACTTCTGCCGAATTTCACTAACTTGCCCGGATAGACCACCTTCTAACTGATCCATTGCTATTTCTAAACCCGCTTCTGTCTGAGATGTAATCACATCCATAACTGCCTCTGCTTGAGAAAGATCAATTCTCCCGTTTAAGAAAGCTCGTTTAGTAAATTCTCCTGGTTCAGCTAACCTAGCACCCACTTTTAATACTAGTTCCAATATTTTCTGTAATGGAATACTTCCTCCATGACAATCAATTTCAACAACATCCTCTTTAGTATAAGTTCTAGGTGACTTCATTACTAAACAAACAACTTCATCAACTACTTGCTCTTCTTTAGGCTCAATAATATGTCCATAATGTGCAGTATATGTATCAGCTTCAGTTAAACCTTTCTTTTTTCCATAACTTTTAAATATTTTATTAACAACCTTAATAGCTTCAGGACCACTTACCCGAACTATTCCAATTCCTCCATCTCCAACAGCAGTAGAAATTGCTGCAATAGTATCTTTAGAATACAATTAAATCACCTCTTAATTTTAATTACTTCAATTATAAATTACCCTAATTACATAATTAGAATTCAATACCTAAATTTTTAAAACCCAGCAGACTGATCTACTGGGTTTAATAATTAATTTATTGAGCTACAATAATAACCTTTCTATATGGATCTTGTCCCTCACTATGGGTACGCACTTTGGGATCCTCTTGCAAAGTGCTATGAATAATCCGTCTTTCATGAGGAGGCATAGGTTCTAAAACTACTTTCTTACCTTTAGCTTTTGCTTTACTAGCCAGTCTCAAGGCTAAATCCTGTAAAGTTCCTTTTCTACGTTCTCTATAACCTTCTGCATCAACGATTACCCTTAAGTGATCATCATCATGGTGCTTATTAACAGCTAGATTAGTCAAATACTGCAAAGCATCTAAAGTCTTACCTCTTCTACCAATCACAATACCCAAATTAGGTCCAGTTAAATTAATTACCACTTGTTCATGATTAGTTTCACTTTCAATTTTTTCAACATCAATACCCAAATTCATTTTATCAATTATCTTTGTCATAAATTTAAGAGCCTTTTTATGTTTATCATCTTTCTTAATAACTTTAATTTTAGCATCTTTACTACCAAGTAATCCTAAAAATCCTTTATTCCCTTCATCTAAAACCTCTACTTCCACCTTATCTTTAGTAGTAGATAATTTCTCTAAAGCTTTGTCTAAAGCATCCTCAACCGTCTTGCCTTCTTGAATAATTTCTTTCATGTTAACTCGATTCCCCCTCTATACTCACCGGCTCCTTATACAAGAAGTATTGCTGAATAACCATAACTAAATTAGAAGTAAACCAATATAATAATACACCAGCCGGTAATCGAAAACCGATTACAACAATTATTAACGGCATAAATAACATCATCTTATTATTACTTGCAGGATTTCCAGACATGTTTTGTTGCAGTAATGATTGTCCTAACATTATTAAACCAGTTAGAATCACTAGTATTATATCCGGCTGTGCTAAATTACTAACCCATAGAAAACTAACACCTTTTAAAGCCTCAAATTCTCTTAAAGATCTAAATAAAGCAATTAAAATTGGCATCTGAACTAAAAGAGGTAAACATCCAGCAGCTGGATTAACTTTATGTTTTTTATATAGTTCCATTACCTTTTGTTGATATTCTTCAGGTTGATCTTCATACTTGCTTTTTAATTCTTCCATCTTAGGTTGTAACTCTTGCATTGCTTTCATCGAACGAGTCTGCTTAGCAACTAAAGGAAAAAGAAGAATTCTTATAGCCAATGTTAGAAATATAATTGCTAAGCCATAACTATTAGTAAACCCATAAAAAAAATCAAGCGAATCAGTCATTAAACCACCTAATGCTCCAAAAACTTCTCCAAAAACTTCAAAAAAACCTACCGAAATTAAGTTCAACAAATTTGCAACCTCCTCAATAAAATATCTTACTATCTATCTATTCTACAGGGTCGTATCCACCAGGATGGAAAGGATGACAAGATAAAATTCTTCTTACTGCCATAATACCTCCTTTAATAATATCATATTTTTCTACAGCCTCCAAGGCATAATTTGAACATGTTGGATAAAATCGACACTTCCCTGGCTTTAACGGAGAAATAAACTTCTGATAAACCCTGATCAGACCTAATAACAATTCTTTTAGCATTTTAAAACCTCTCTATAATTATTTGTGGAAATCTATTTGATAATTTTGGATCTTTTAAATATATCTAAAACAGCAGTCTCAATTTCATCATAAGAAGCGTGTCTAATCCTTCTTCTAGCAATAATAACTAAGTCAACCCCACATATTAATTTATATTTATTTCTCCGATAAACTTCTTTTAAAACTCTTTTTAGCTTATTTCTAACAACTGCTTTTCCAACTTTTTTACTAACTGAAAACCCTACTCTTCTCTGATTATCTTTCTTCTTTAATATATATAGAACAACTAATTTGTTAGCTTTTGATTTCCCACGATTATAAACTTTTTTAAATTGATAATTTTTAGTAAGTCTTTCAATTTTGGATAGAGATTCATCCTGTACGGACATTTAGTTATTTCCTCCTAATACATAATTATTAACAGATTTCATTTATTAGTTTAGAATTTTCAAACTTATTCAGAATATTCTACTATATAAATTATAAATTATTTATCACCACTATGTCAAGATATATTAAGAATTGAATTATTAAAAAAAATGTGGATTATTAATAAATTGTTAATAAAAAGACTACTTTCTGTTAAATAACTGTTGATAATCTGTGAATAATTTGTTATTATTATTATATCTTATTTTGTATTAAATATTGCTTATGTTTACTTCTACCAGGTTGCAAGGTTATTAACACTATGTTGATAACCTTGTGTATAACTTATATCTTGTATATTTTTTTGCGTCTTTTTACGTATCTATCCACATATTGTGTGTAAATATTAGATTTTTGTGGATAAGTACAGTTATTTTTTGTATTTTTTAGACTATTATGTTATTTGTTGGTTAAAATATAATTAAGTGGGCTTTGTTTGATTACTCACAATACTGAATTCATTGTGAGTAATTTCTTAAATCTTTAGGAGGGTTTTTATTAATGGAAAATGAAGACTTAGCACATATTTGGCAAAAAGCTTTAGAAATATTTGAATCAGAACTAAGTAAACCTAGTTTTGAAACATGGCTTAAATCAACTAAACTATTATCTATTGAAGACAATTACATTTTAATTGAAGTACCTAACGATTTTTCTAAAGATTGGCTAGAAACAAGATATGCTAATTTAATTAAAGACACAATTAATGACCTAATTAATAGAAATTTGGATGTAGAGTTTGTTATTCCTGAAGATGAAGAGAAGGAAATTACTAATAAAAAAGATAGTAAAGAAAAAACTACTGAGAAGAAAAAGAATAAAAAAGATCCAGCTTCCTTCTTAAATCCTAAATATACATTCGATACATTTGTAATTGGTAGTAGCAACCGTTTTGCTCATGCCGCTTCTTTAGCAGTAGCTGAAGCTCCAGCTAAAGCATATAATCCTCTTTTTATATATGGTGATGTAGGATTAGGTAAAACCCACTTAATGCACGCCATTGGACATTATATACTTAAACATGACCCTAATTTGAAAGTTGTTTATGCTACTTCAGAAAAGTTTACAAATGAATTAATTAATTCTATTAGAGATGATAAAACTGTTGATTTCAGAAATAAATACAGAAATATCGATATTTTATTAGTAGATGATATTCAATTCTTAGCAGGTAAAGAAAGAACTCAAGAAGAGTTTTTCCATACATTTAACGCTTTACATGAGGCAAATAAACAAATAATTATCTCTAGCGATCGACCACCAAAAGAAATCCCAACTTTAGAAGAACGTTTAAGATCTAGATTCGAATGGGGATTAATTACTGATATTCAAGAACCAGATTTAGAAACTAGAATTGCAATTTTACGCAAAAAAGCTACTCTAGAAGATTTAGAAGTACCTAATGAAGTTATAGTATATATTGCTAATCAAATTCCTTCTAATATTAGAGAATTAGAAGGAGCATTAATTAGAGTTGTAGCCTATTCATCTTTGACTAATAATAAAATTACTGTAGACTTAGCTAAAGAAGCTTTAAAAGATATTATACCTACTTCTGAACCAAAAGAAATAACTATTGAATTAATCCAGGAAGTAGTTACTAATTATTACAATTTAGAAATGAAAGATATGAAATCCAAGAAAAGAACTAGAGCAATAGCATTTCCTAGACAAGTAGCTATGTATATAGCCAGAGAGTTAACAGATTCTTCACTTCCTAAAATAGGTGATGAATTTGGAGGTAGAGACCATACAACAGTTATCCATGGTTATGATAAAATTAGTAATAAGCTAAAAGAAGAACCTAGATTTAGAAATACTTTAGAAACATTGATGAATAAAGTTCAAACATAATTATACCTGTTTATAACCATGCTAATAAGTTGTTTATGGATTGTGGGTAAGTAAAAAGAGGATAGATACCTGTTTATATGTGTATAAGTGGAGATTGGTTAGTAACATTTACTCCACATGTGGATAAGTAGACAAGCCATGGGTTGAATTCACTTTTCCACATATCCACAGCCCCTACTACTACTACTACTATGTATTATATATATACAAGAAATAGTAAGTAATTAATTAATATGTTGATAATTTTCCTCAAGGAGGTCTTTTTATGCAGATTAAAGTAGACAAGAAAGAAATTTATAATGGAATCAAAACTGTCAGTAAAGCTGTTTCATCAAAAAGTACTTTACCAATTTTATCTGGAATTTTAATGGAAGCTAAAGATGATAAGATAAAACTGGTAGGTACTGATTTAGAAATAGGAATAGAATGCAGTATAAATGCAAAAGTTATAAATGAAGGAAATATAGTCCTTCCAGCTACATATCTATCTAATATTATTAAAGAATTACCTAATCAAGATATAGAGTTAATAGTAGATGAAGATAATAATGCAAAAATCAATTGTAATCTATCAGAATTTAAAATTCACGGTTTTCCTGCTGATGAATTTCCATTACTACCGGAAGTAGAAGCAGGTACACAATACAAATTAGAACAACAAACATTTAAAAATATGATAGATAGAATTAAATTTGCTACTTCTAATGATGAAAGTAGACCTTTTTTAACTGGAGGATTACTTTTAATAGAAGACCAAGAAATTAAAATGGTATCTACTGATTCCTATCGTTTAGCTTATACTGAATTAGAATTAAATAAAGATTTATCATTTAATAAAGTAATTATACCAAGTAAAACACTAAGTGAATTAAGTAAATTAATAAATTCTGATGAAGAAATGAAAATTTTAGTAACAGATAATCAAATTTTATTTGAATTTTCGAATATTACTATTATTTCACGTTTAATTGAAGGACAGTTTCCTAATTATAACCAAGTAATCCCTAATGATTCTACAACTGAAATCAAAGTAAATAAAAAAGAATTATTAAATGCAACTAAAAGAGCTTCCTTATTTGTTAAAGATAATTCTAACATTATAAAAACTTCATTTAAAAATAATAAATTAATAATAGAATCTACTGGTTCAAAAGTTGGTGAATCCTATGAAGAGATAAATACATCTCAACAAGGAGAAAACACAGAAATTGCATTTAATGCTAATTATTTAATTGATGTTTTAAAAGTCATCAAAAATGACCAAGTTTTAATTAAATTATCTGGTGGATTAAGTCCAGGAGTTATTCAAGAATCTAATAATGATGATTATATCTATGTAATTATGCCGGTTAGATCTACTTAAAAGGAGTGATAAATATGGAAGAAATAAGTATTAATACAGAAACAATTAATTTAGACCAATTCTTAAAATGGAGTAATATTACTGCTACAGGAGGAGAGGCTAAATTAATTATAAAAGAAGGAAAAGTAATGGTTAATGGTGAAATAGAAAAGAGGCGTAGTACCTCATTATCTTCAGGGGATATTATAAAAGTACAAGACCAGCAATATAAAATAATAAACCAATAAAGTTGGTGAGGAGTGTAACTGATTTGTATCTTACCGACATATATTTAAATAGTTTTAGGAATTATAATAAATTAGAATTAAATTTAAATAAAAACTTGAATTTATTTATAGGTGATAATGCACAAGGAAAAACTAACATTCTGGAGTCTATTTATTTGTTAAGTACAGGTGACTCTCATCGAACAAATATTGCTTCAGAAATGGTAAATTGGCAAAAAAATAAATCTTATATCAAAAGTAATATTTATAAGAATGGACAAGATTTTAAAATAGAAGTTTTAATTGAAGGTAGAAGGAAAAAAGTTAAAGTTAATTCGAATAAATTAAAAAAGATTAATAATCTTATAGGATATCTTAATGTTGTAATCTTTTCTCCAGAAGATTTAAGACTAGTTAAAGGTAGCCCTAGTAAAAGGAGAAAATTTATTAATTTAGAGATCTCTCAAATTAATTCGTATTATCGCCATAATTTAAAAGAGTATAGTAAAGTATTAAAACAACGTAATAACTTATTAAAAGAAATTAGAGAGAAAAGAAGTTCTAAAGATATGTTGAAGATTTGGAATCAACAATTAATAGAATTAGGTAGTAAAATAATTGCTAAAAGGTTAGAAACATTAGATAAATTAAGTATTTTAGCTAGATTGATGCATCGTAAAATTACAGATGGGTTAGAAACTTTAGAATTAAATTATGATTCTACATTAGATTTAGATGATACTTGGAGTTTAGAAATTATTAAAAATAATTTTACAGAGAGGTTAAGTTCTAACCAAGAACGGGAAATTCAAAGAGGGGTTAGTTTATTTGGACCTCATCGTGATGATATTTTATTTAACGTTAATGATATAAATATTAGAAAGTTTGGTTCTCAAGGGCAACAAAGAACTACTGCCTTGGCTTTAAAACTGGCTGAATTAGAATTTATGAAATCTGAAATAGGTGAATACCCTGTGTTATTATTGGATGACGTATTTTCTGAATTGGATAATAAACGAAGAAACCACCTTTTAAAAGTAATAAAGAATAAGATTCAAACATTTATAACTAGTACCCAACTAAATAAATTAAATGAAATTGAAGATAATATGAATCTATATAAAGTTAAAAAGGGTAAGGTGGTGAAAATGAAAAATGGTTAAGTCTATTAATAATGTTTTAGATAAGACCTTAAAGAACTTAAATTTAAGTAAAAAACTAAAAGAAAAGAGTGTACTAAATATTTGGCCAGAAGTTATCGGAAAAGAATTAGTAAAGTATACTAAGGCTAGTTATATAAATAAAGGAATTTTATTTGTAAAAGTTAATAGTTCTACATGGGCTCATCAATTACTCTTTTTAAAAAAAGATTTAATTGAAAAATTGAATAATAAATTAGATGAAGAAATAGTAAAAGACATTAGATTTAAAGTAGGCTCTACTAATACTAATAACAAACTAAATTCAAAGAGAAAAGAATCCTTTGATTTGGATGTAATAGATTTAACTGAAAAGGAAATAAGTAAAATTGAAGATGACTTAAAAAATATTTCTGATCCAGAGATGAAGGAAAAATTTTATTCATTAATGATTAAAGATAAAAAACTAAATAAATTAAAATCAAAAGAAGGTTGGGTTAGGTGCAAATATTGTTCTGCTCTCCATCCTGAAGATGTTAACGAGTGTATGATATGTCAACTAAAGAAGAATAAGAATTTTAATAAGTTAGAGCAAATGTTATTAGAAATTCCTTGGTTGGATTATGAAGAAATAAGTGATATTTATCCCAATCTGTTAAATTCAGATTATAAAAGAATCAAACAGAGATTACTTAATAAGTTTTGGGATGATATAAAAGATAAATTACCAAAAGCTATTAATAATGATGATCAAAAGGTTACTCAAGAACTCAAAGTTTTAATTCAATATTATGTTATGTTAAACAGGGGAGTCTATCCAAATGAATTAAATAGAGATATAATTCAAGAAGTTATTGGAAATAATTATATACAGATTTATGATCAGTTGTAAGGGGGGCTACAAGATGTTATTACATTTAGGGAACGATTATATGATTCCGACCAAAGATGTAGTGTTGATTGCTGATATTGAATCTACCTCATCAGAGATTACAGAAGAATTTTTAGAAATAGCGGAAGAAGAAGGATTTATTAAGAACTTTTCTAAAGGAGAACCTAAGTCATTTGTAATAACAGATGAGACAATTTATTATTCTAATATATCTTCAAAAACATTAAGAAAGAGAATGAATTTTGTCAATCGCTTAAACCGTGATCATTAGTGTCACGGTTTTAATCAGTTTATAAAAGGTAACTAAATGGAGGTTATATCTATGAAAAATGATGAATTTATCCATTCTGAATATGATGCCGAACAGATTCAAGTACTAGAAGGTTTAGAAGCGGTTAGAAAAAGACCAGGGATGTATGTAGGTAATACTGATTTAAGAGGATTACATCATTTAGTTTATGAGGTAGTAGATAATAGTATAGATGAAGCAATGGCTGGTTATTGTGATACTATAGAAGTGAATATTGAACCGGGAAATATAATTACAATTACTGATGATGGTCGAGGAATTCCTGTTTCTCCACATCCTAAGTTAGAAAAAACAGCAGTAGAAATTGTAATGACTGTTTTACATGCAGGAGGAAAATTTGATAGTGATGGATATAAAGTTTCCGGTGGATTACATGGAGTTGGGGTTTCAGTAGTAAATGCTTTATCAGAATGGCTTGAAGTAGAAGTTAAACGAAATAATAAAGTATATCATCAAAGATATGAGAGTGGTATCCCAACTAAAGAATTAACTGTAATAGGAGACAGCAATAGAAGTGGTACAAAAATTAGGTTTAAACCAGATCAGACAATCTTTGAAAATATTGAATTTAAGTATAAAACTTTAATAAAAAGATTAAGAGAGTTGGCTTATTTAAATAAAGGGATTGAAATTAAAGTTAAAGATTTGCGGTTAGAAGAGGTTAAAGAGGATACTTTTCAATATGAAGGTGGAATTGTTTCGTTTGTTAAAAATTTAAATAAAAATAAAGATCCAATTTATGATGAGCCTATTTATTTTGAGACTGAAGATGGAGATAATCATGTAGAGGTTGCAATCCAGTATAATGAAACATATGTAGATAATATATTTACATTTGCTAATAATATTAATACTCATGAAGGTGGAACACATTTAAGTGGATTTAAGAGTGCTTTAACTAGAACTGTTAATGATTACGCTAGGAAACAAAATCACTTAAAAGAAGATGATCCTAATCTTTCTGGGGATGATATACGTGAAGGAATAGTAGCTATCATTAATATTAAATTAACTGATCCTCAATTTGAAGGTCAGACTAAGACTAAATTAGGGAATAGTGAAATTCGAGGTGTTGTTGATTCAGCCATTTCAGAAAATTTAAGACAATATTTAGAACAGAATCCTAAAATCGGATCTATCATTATTCAAAAAGCACTTAGAGCAGCACAAGCTAGAAAAGCAGCTAAAAAAGCAAGAGAATTAACTAGAAGAAAGAGTGCTTTGACAAGTACTTCATTGCCTGGGAAATTAGCTGATTGTTCGTCTCGAGATCCAGAAGAATCAGAAATTTATATTGTAGAGGGAGATTCAGCTGGCGGTTCTGCTAAACAAGGGAGAGATAGAAAGTTTCAAGCTATTTTACCATTAAGAGGAAAAATATTAAATGTAGAGAAGGCTCGTTTAAATAGAATTTTAAATAATAATGAAATAAGGTCATTAATTACTGCTTTGGGTACAGGAATTGCCGATGAATTTGATATTAGTAAAATTAGATATAAAAAAGTTATAATTATGACTGATGCTGATGTTGATGGAGCTCATATTAGAACATTATTATTAACATTCTTTTATCGTTATATGCGTCCACTTTTAGAAGCAGGAAATATTTATATTGCTCAACCACCTCTTTATAAAATCAGCAGAGGTAGGGCAGAATATTATGTTTATAATGATAGAAAGTTAGAGGAATTATTAAATGATATTGGTAAAAAAGGAATATCTATGCAACGATATAAGGGATTAGGAGAGATGAATCCAAATCAATTATGGAAGACTACAATGGATCCAGAAAATAGAACAGTTTTACAAGTTCAAATAGAAGATGCAGTAATGGCTGATGATATCTTTACGACTTTAATGGGAGATAAGGTAGCACCAAGAAGAGAATTTATTCAAACTCATGCTAAGGAAGCTAGAAATATAGATATTTAAATAATAATGTTAGATAGGAGGAAATATCATGCCAGAAATAAGCAAGGGGCAGGTAAACCCTATAGATATTCAAGATGAAATGAAAGATTCATATATAGATTATGCTATGAGCGTTATTGTGGGTAGAGCATTACCTGATGTTCGAGATGGTTTAAAACCTGTACATCGTCGAATTTTATATGCTATGTATGATTTAGGTATGACTCCAAAGAAACCTCATAAAAAATCAGCAAGAATAGTAGGAGAAGTACTAGGTAAGTATCACCCTCATGGAGACACAGCAGTTTACGACACTATGGTTAGAATGGCTCAAGATTTCTCATATAGATATAGATTAGTTGATGGTCATGGGAATTTTGGATCAATAGATGGTGATTCCGCTGCAGCAATGCGTTATACAGAAGCTAGGATGTCTAATATAGCAACTGAATTATTATCAGATATAAAACAGGATACAGTTGACTTTCAGCCAAACTTTGATGATTCATTAGAAGAGCCAGAGGTATTACCAGCTAGATTACCTAATCTTTTAATAAATGGATCATCTGGAATTGCTGTAGGAATGTCAACTAATATTCCTCCTCATAATTTAGGAGAAGTTGTCGATGGATTAATAGCTATGATAGATAACCCTGATATTAAAATTATTGATTTAATGAAAATTATAAAAGGTCCTGATTTTCCAACTGGTGGAATAATTATGGGGCGTAAAGCAATTAAGAAAGCTTTTGAAACCGGTAAAGGTAAAGTGAAGGTTAGAGCACGGTCTGAAATTGAAGAATTAGATAATGGAAAACCACGGATTATAATTAATGAGTTACCATATCGGGTTAATAAGGCTAAATTAGTTGAGAATATTGCTGATTTAGTTAGAGAAGAGAAAGTTGAAGGAATTACTGATTTAAGAGATGAATCAGACCGTAATGGAATGCGGGTAGTAATTGAATTAAAGAAGAGTGTTAATCCAAGAATCACTTTAAATAAATTATTTAAACATACACGATTACAGACGACTTTTGGAATTATTATGTTAGCATTAGTTGATAATGAACCTAAAGTCTTAAATCTAAAAGAAATTTTAAAACATTATCTAGAACATCAAAAGGAAGTAGTAACTCGTCGAACTAAATACAAACTTAATAAAGCAGAAGCGAGACTACATATCTTAAAAGGATTAAGAATTGCTTTAGATAATATTGATTCAGTAATTAAAACAATTCGTAGTTCTGATAACAAGAAGATAGCTAAGGAAAGATTAATATCTAGGTTTGACTTAACTGATAAACAAGCTAAAGCTATCTTAAGTATGAGATTGCAGAGGTTAACTGGGTTAGAAATAGATAAGATACTTTCTGAGTATGAAGAACTGACTAAAAAGATAGAATACTTAAAATCTATTTTAGCTAGTGAGACCAAATTATTAGGAATTATTAAAGAAGAAATTTTAGAATTAAAAGGTAAATATTTAGATGAAAGAATGACTGAAATTAGAGATCAAGAAGCAGACATAGATATAGAAGATTTAATTAAAGAAGAAGATATAGCAATTACTTTAACACACAGTGGTTATATCAAAAGAATACCATTAGATACATATCGTGGTCAACGCCGAGGTGGAAAAGGAATTATTGGTATTAATACTCATGAAGAGGATTTTGTAGAGCATTTATATTCTACATCTACACATAATTATTTATTATTCTTTACTAATCAAGGTAGAGTATATCGTTTAAAAGGATATCAAATTCCAGAAGCTAGTAGACAAGCTAAAGGAACAGCAATTGTTAATTTATTAGAAATAGAGTCTGATGAAAAAATTACAGCGGTTATTCCAATTAAAGAATTTAAAGAAGATAATTATTTAGTTATGGCCACTAAAGAAGGAAAAATTAAGAAGACAGATTTACAAGAATTTAATACTAATTATACTGGTTTAATTGGAATAGATCTTCAAAAAGATGATGAACTAATGGGAGTTAAGCTAACTAGTGGAAAAGAAGAGATTATGTTAGGAACAAAATTAGGATTAGCAATTAGATTTCATGAATCAGAAGTTAGAAGTATGGGAAGAACAGCTAGAGGAGTAAACGGGATTGATTTATCAATAGAAGATCAAGTGGTTGGTCTAGATATAGTTAGAGATAATGCAGAATTATTAGTAATTACAGACCAAGGATATGGAAAACGAACGCCTATTGATAGATATCGTGTTCAAAGTAGAGCAGGAAAAGGACTACTTACACTGAAGAGAACAGAAAAAAATGGTAAGTTAATAACTTTAAAAGTAGTTGATGATGATGATGAAATAATGTTAATTTCAGAAAAGGGGATTTTAATTAGAATATCTGTTGATGAAATTTCATCAACAGGTCGAAATACACAAGGTGTAAGAGTTATGAGATTATCTGAAGGTGACCAAGTTGTTTCTTTAGCTTATATTAATAATGATGAGGAAGATATAGAGGATATAAAAGAAGAAGATGATGATCATCAGATTGAAGAAGATATTATTAAAGAAGTTGAGGAAGTTACTGAAAAATAATTTAAATATTAGAACCATTAGTCAGTAGTGAGTATGAATAGATGTAAAATTAACGTTCATATTCACTACTTTTAAATATTAACTAGTGTATATAAGTAATAATAGAGTTCTTGACATATTATAATCTATTAGATTTGTTATTTAAAATTATTACTTGACACAGTTTCTTTTAGATGTTAAGATAGTAATTGTCGCTTGAAAAAAGCGAGCGCAAAAGATTGATATTTTTCTTGACAAGCTTTACTTGATACATTATAAATATACATTAATATATTGAGTCTGCTTGCAGAAATATTGCAAACAAATTGTTTAAAAGTTTTACTTGACACTTTTTGAGTTATTTGTTACACTATTAATTGTCGCTTAAACGAGTAATTGATTTACTTGACATTATTTAAGTTGTTTGTTACAATATTAATCGTTGTCTTGAAAAACACGACAAATTATTTTTTCGATTTTTCAAATTTGTTATTGACAAGACTTCTTAAAAGTGTTATCATATTAATTGTCGCTTGAAAAAAGCGCTAACAAATTAATCATATAAAGTTAATCAAATGATTGGTCTTTGAAAACTGAACATTGTCTAATTTTTGAATTTTTGAAGCCATTAAGTCAATTTGAGTGAGTAATCCTCAAATCAAATAAGAGCCAATTTAAACTCGTAATTGAATCTGCTTTGCAGATTTAAATATATTTTTTGGAGAGTTTGATCCTGGCTCAGGACGAACGCTGGCGGCGTGCTTAACACATGCAAGTTGTGCGAGAAAGCTACCTTCGGGTAGTTAGTAAAGCAGCGGACGGGTGAGTAACGCGT
>NZ_FUWM01000014.1 GCF_900167185.1 Selenihalanaerobacter shriftii | reverse complement strand
ATATACTCCCAAATATTTAACTCCGTCCAGTCTAATAACGGATGAATTCTAACATGAGTACCTGGCGCAAAATCAGTCTTGTACTGATCCCAAAACTCCGGTGGCTGATCACCAATATCCCAATCATTATTCCTATCTCGTGGAGAGAAATACCTCTCTTTCGAACGAGTACCTTCTTCGTCAGCTCTTACTCCAACGATTACACCAGTATATGGCTCAGTATTCTTGTCTATCTCATACTCTCCTGTATTATGGTTCATTCTATATCTAGGCCAATTACCATTTAGAGTATTCTTCAATCCTGCTGTCTTCAACTTTTGACAACATTCTATTCTAGTCGTATTCCCATCAGGAAAAGTCTGCTTTTCTTTTAAAGCCGTAGTATTTTGACCATAAATCATATCTAACTTCCATTCCCTAGCCAATCTATCCCGATGCTCAATCATCTCCGGAATTTTATAATCAGTATCTATATGTACCAATGGAATCGGCACATGCCCAAAAAATGCTTTTCTTGCTAACCATAACATAACTGTACTATCTTTACCAATCGACCATAACATACTTAAATTTCCAAACTCACTATAAGCCTCTCTTAAAATATGAATTGCTCTATTCTCTAACTTATCTAAATGATCCATAACTCTAACTCTCCTCCTATAATAGATCAATACAAATCATAAATTCCAATTAAACCATAACTTATTTCTTATAGTAAACTCTTCCACACTACCATCTTGTGTCTTTAAAGTCCAGACTATTTCATTTCCTAAGTCTTTTGCTTTTAAAGTAGAGCCTCGTCCGCCAATTTCTACAGGTAAATAAACCTCTATTGCCTGCCTTGGGCATTCTTTCACACAGGCAGCACAATCCCAACAATCAGCTTTATCTCTAATCTCTGCTTTGTTATTTTTAGTCTTATATAATAAATTGCCAGGACAAATTCTCATACAACATGACTCATCTTTATTTCCACATCCATTACATAACTTTTTATCAATTCTGACTGTCATCTAAAACACCTAACCCGACATGTTCCCGTTCAATAATTTTTATTTTCTCTACCTGCTCATCATAACAAGAATTTACAAATTTAAACCAATTTTCATCATCCTTTTTTGGATAATCAATTCGTTGCTGATAAGATTTCCACCTAGTCTCTTTCCTATATAGTAAATGCTCTACTAAAACTTGAGCTACCAATGTTCTATCGATTACTTCATGCAATTTCATTAACTGATGTTTATTTCTTACTCTTCCATGTTTTAAATCCTCTTTTAATTTTTTAAGCAATTCTCTTGCTACTAATAACTTCTCTTCATAAATTTGATAATTAGTACTTAAACCACCAGCATACTCATCCATTATTTTTTGCAATCGTTCTTCCAATTTTTGAGGAGTAATTTCCCCTTTATTTTCTAAGAAATTAAAAGTTCGGTTAAACTCTTTCTCTATTAAAGCTTGATTTATCTCCTCAAATTTAATATCCTTAATGTCCTCCAAAGCATTAAGACCAGCTATCTTTCCTTCTACCATACAACCAGTAACATATTTCTTAGGAGCACCACCAGCCACATCCCCTGATGCATATAAACCCTCAATTGTTGTCTGACGGGTTACATCTACCCAATAACCCGACTGAGAATGCCCCCCCACTATATAAGGTTCAGTACCATATATTTCTACAGGCTCTGCATTGGGCTTTATTTCTTCCTCAGCCCATTTCAAGATAATATCTGGTGACATATTCAAAAAGGCTTCTTGCAAATGATGACTCTCTTCATCACTGAGATGAGTAATATCTAAATAACAAGGACCTCTCCCTTCCTGGTTCTCTTTCATAGTTGCATATAGTCTAAAAGGAGTAGTATTCTTTTCATAATTTTTTTGATATTCTACTCCCTGACTATTAATCTGCTTAGCATTAAAACTCAAAGCTAAAGTACCGGTAGGAGAAATTATATCTTTAGTACGCAAGGCAATAAATCTCATTTCAAAAGTAGTCATTTCTGCTCCAGCTCTAATCCCCATGGCATAACCAGCACCTGTATTAAAAGGAGAATACCACATCTTATGTCTAGCCCCTCCGGGGTTGTTGGGCTTATAGATCCCGGAAGCACCACCAGTAGCACAAATAACTGCCTTGGCTTGAATAAAATAAAATTTATTTTCTCTAACAGAGAATCCAAAAGCTCCTTTAATTCTATTATCCTCTACTAAGTAATTAGTGATATTAACTCTATTTAAAATATCTACACCACTCTTTTTCACTGCCTGAGCCATAATTGGTTTAATATGCTCTCCGTTAATCTTGACACTACGCCTTCCTTTAGGAACATAATTACCTACTTCGTCTTTCAAAAAGGGAACTCCCCATTCCTCAAGTTTTTTAGTTGCTTTATTTACTCCTTGTGCTATGGTATAAATCAAATCTTCTCTGACTAATCCCTCAGAGTCTTTCTTTATATACTCTACAAAACTCTCCGGCGTCACACCGGGATTCAGATATGCATTAATGGCACTAATTCCAGCCCCTAAACAACCGCTCCGTTCTATATGAGCCTTTTCGACAATTAATACATTTACATCTGGATTCTCTTCCTTTATTCTAACCCCAGCATAAGATCCAGCGGTACCACCGCCAATAATCAGAATATCAGTCTTTAATTTTATAATTTCAATATCATTTTTAATAACATTCATATTGACCACCTTATTAATTTTAACCATTTCATTAACTTTATTTCCTATGCAAAGCCTGAGCAAAGTCTTTCTTGAGATCACCTATATCTTCTATGCCTACACTAACTCTGATCAAATCATTATAAACACCTAATGCTTCTTTCTCTTCTTTAGTATTATTAGAATATATAGTTGAAGCAGGATGAATTACAAGTGATTTCACATCACCAAGATTAGATAGATTATAAAAATAATTTAAATTATTTATTATCTCAAATGCTCGCTTCTTGCTCCCAACTCGCAGCGTTAAAATTCCACCAAACCCGCCAAAGAATAAGTCTTTAGCTCTGTTATAATAATTATTATCCTTTAACCCAGGATAATTTACACTTTCAACTTCTGAATGCCCCAACAAAAACTTTGCTAATTCTAAAGCATTATGACAGTGTCGTTTCATTCGCAATGATAAAGTGGGAAGTCCTAGTTCATTTAAGAAAGAATTTAAAGGTGAAGCACAACCCCCTAAATTTCTGAATGTCTCTCCCCTAGCTTTAGCCACAAAAGCTAATTTTCCTTGTCGTCTGTAATCCGCAAAGCTATCAAATTTAGTCCAGTTAAAGTTTGCTCCATCAATTATTACTCCACCAATAGAATTAGCCATTCCATTAATATATTTAGAAAGAGAATGAATTACTATATTTGCTCCTAGTTCTAATGGTTTTATCAATACCGGTGTAGCTAAGGTATTATCAACTATTAAAGGAACCCCCCATTGTTTACATATTTTAGAGATACCCTCAATATCAGGTACATCTAGGCGAGGATTGCCGATTGTTTCTACAAATACAAATTTAGTCTTTTTATTAATTAGTCTAGCTATATCCTTCTTTTCAACCCCATCACTAAAACGCGGTTTAATCCCATATTTTTTATAACTCTTGAATAAATTATAACTTCCACCGAATAATGAACTACTAGTAACAAATTCATCACCAGCCTGTAAAATATTTAAAGTGGCTGTAGCAATAGCAGCCATACCCGATGAAGATAGTATGGCCGACTGACCTCCTTCTAAACTAGATATTTTTTCTTCTACACTCCGAATAGAAGGGTTATTAACCCGACTATATACGTAGCCAGGTGCTCTACCTTTAAATATTTTTTCTAGTTTTTCAGCTGTCTTATGTTCAAAAGAATTAGTCATATAAATTGGAGTATTAGTTGCTCCATACTCATCTTTAGTTTCTAAATTAATCAATTTAGTTTCGAATTCCATAAACTCTCTCTCCTCTACTCTGTTCACAATAGTACCACAGGCTCATTTAACTCTAATCTTAACCTTGATCTATATCTAATTTTTCTTAACTCTTAATAAATAATAGCCTTCTTCTACCTTCTCTTGTAATAAAATTTTATGCCCTTCAGAAGCTAAACTTTCAGGTACATTAGCTATCGGCTCCCCTTCATCGAGATAAATCTCTAAAATATCACCTTCATCTAAAGGGGAAATAGCCACCTTAGCCTTAACAAAATTCATTGGACATTTAACTCCCCTTAGATCAGCAACCTCTATCTTTGTATTCTTTTCTTTATCAATTTCTAATTTTGTTTCCTTTCTATCATCAAGTCCTTTAATCTCTTCTAAATCAAATTCTAATTTAGCGTTTAGTGAGTTGAATAATTTTTCTACTCTATTAATTAGCTTCTCAATTCCTTGTCTATAATCTAGCAAGCCTGTAATATCCCCTAGCTTATAATCCAATGCTGCATCAAGTAAGTCTGTTTTTTCTTTACTAACTAAACCTTTATCGATAAATTCAGACCTAAATAATGATAAAACTTCTCGATCTCTATCCGTATCTATTCCTCGTATAATTAATAAGGCTCTAGCTGCACTAACAATTGCCTTATATAAGCCTTCATCATCTTTATTTTCAACTGCTTCTTGATAATTATCTTTAGCAGTTTCAAGATCAAGCTCAATAATATCCATTACTCCAGCACCACATTCTCCAGGACCTCTACCGGCTAAAGTAAAATCTTCTTCTCTTCCCCAGTCTTTATAAATACCTGGATTTTCTTTATAAGCTGGAACTTCTGTATATTTCCTAGCTAATTCAACTATTTTATCTTTTCCTTCCTGACTTAAATATTCATTAAATCTATTTGGATTATAATCTTTATCTGCTGCTAAGCTATTTGCTAAGTTTACTAAAAAATCCGGAATTCTTTTAGCTGGAATATCTATTACTGATTTACCGTATCTACTTTGATCTTCTGCTATATTTCCTCCTAATAAAAGAGAATAATGAGGAACTAACTTATTACTAAATCTTTTAGCTCTACCTTCAAATCCTATCTTACCAATTAAGTGTTGTCCACATGAATTAGGACAACCACTAATATAGATTTGTGGAATTAAGCTTTGCAAGTCATTACTAAGTGAAAGTAAAGCATTACGAATTTCTGTTGCTAAATTAGGAGATAGACATAACCCCAATCTACAAGTTGAAGCTCCTTTACAAGCAATAGGCATTACTCCCATATTATCTATTAGAAATTCTGAATTAACATTACTTATATCTTTAATTAACTTCTCTACACTCTCCTCTTGAATACCTCTAATTAGGAGCCCTTGTCTATTAGTAGTCCTAATCGACAAGTCTTCATCTATTAATAATTCTAACAAAATCTCTAATTCTTCATAAGCAATATCACCTTCTGGTGGCCTTAATTCTAAAGAATAATACCCAGCTACCTTTTCCGGATAAAGATAATCTAGAGCTAATTCTTTATTGAAATTACTATCACAATTATTTCTCTGATTTCTTGCTTCCTGATAACAATTTATCTCTTCTATATCTAAACCTTCTTCTAATACTTCTCTAAAATAATCTTTATACTTAAGAATAAATTCTTCATCACCTAATCGCTTTCTTACAAAGCGCAATCTAGCTTTATGTTTATTACTTCGATCTCCATAATCATCAAAGAATCGTTTAATTGCTTCAGCTACATAAAAGATCTTATTTTCCTCTATAAATTCCTCTAACAAAAGTGCCACTTCAGCTTGATTTCCCATACCACCTGCAGCATATACTTTAAAGCCTTTCTTACCATTCTGCTTTTTAGCTATAAAACCTAAATCATTAACAGTAGCCAGTGCTTCATCTTCTTCAGTCACAGAAAAAGCAATCTTATATTTCCTAGGTAAATTAAATGAAGAACGAAATTTAATTAAGTACTCAGTTAAGGCTAAACTATGTGGAGTCGTATCAAAAGGTTCATCTGGATTTACCCCTGCTCGGGAAGAATTCATGATATTTCTAACCGTATTTCCTCCACCACCTCGAGGACTTAAGCCTACTTTTAAGAGTTCAAATAGCATTTCGGGAGTCTCTTCTATGTTTACTTGATGGATTTGAATGTCCTGTCTAGTGGTAAAATGCAAATAACTACTACCATACTTTTTACTTAATTCATTTAAAACTTCCAATTGCTCTTTTGTAATCACTCCTCCAGGAGCCCTAACTCGAACCATATATTTCTCTTTTCTTTTTTCTTGCCCCCGTTGGCCATAAACTCCCATGGGGACTCTATATCCTTTAAACCTTACTGGATCAATAGTTCCATTTAAAAAACGTTTTACTTTCTTTTGATATTCCTCAGTATCCTCCTTTATTGTTTGCGGAATTGTAAATACAGGTTGATTATTCATAAATAAAGTTCACTCCTCTCCATTCTTTATAAATCTAATCTTTATTTCACTCACATCTTGCTGCTTCTTAATCCTAAAAGCCTTTAACACAGGTACTGACTTCTGTAACGATAAGATAAAATAGATAGCTTCTTCATCATAAGCCAACTCCTTATCTTCATTAGATGGTCGAGATGGAGTAAAGGGATGAGAATGATAATTTCCTATCATTTCATAACCTAACTCTCTTACTTCTTTAACAACTTCAAATTGTTCTTTAGGATCCATAGAAAAATGCTCAGCCGAATCATCTAAATTAGTCATTGGAAATATTTCCTTAACTTCTAACTTGTCGTCATTAATTAAACCAACTACTAAACCACAACATTCCTTAGGAAACTCCTTTTGAGCATGGTTCACTAAGTTTTGATAAAGTTTAACTGGTAATTCGATTATCATAATTCACAAACTCCTTGCTCATAATCTATTAATTCTTTTATTTCTGGATTACTGCCACATATCTCACAATCGTCTCTCTTTTCCAAATCAATCTTTCTAAAATTCATTGCCAATGCATCATAAGTTAATAGCTGACTTGTTAACAATTCCCCTTCATCCAAAATATATTTAATCGCTTCCGTTGCCTGAAGAGTCCCCAATATTCCACCTAACACTCCAATAACTCCAGCTTCTTTACAGGAAGGTACAGAATTAGAACTAGGTGGTTCAGGAAAAAGACAACGATAACATGCTCCTTGACCAGGTACTACTGTCGTTGTCTGACCAGTAAATCTAATTATTCCCGCATGAGAGAATGCTTTATTCTCCATAACACAAACATCATTAATTAAGAATTTAGCTGGAAAGTTATCTGTTCCATCAATTATGAAATCATAATCTTTAATAACTTCTCGTATATTTGTAGAATTTAAATAATAAGGATAAGTTTTTACCTCAACATCAGGATTCATTTCATTTATCTTATCTCTAACCGACTCTACTTTTAAATTTCCCACATCACTAGTATAATGTAAAACCTGTCGTTGTAAATTTGATAATTCTACTTTATCAGCATCAACTATACCTATCTTTCCTATCCCAGCTGCTGCTAGAAATTGAGCCGCCGGTGTTCCTAAACCACCAGCACCAATAATCAACACTGAAGAATTCAGTAACTTATATTGTCCCTCTACTCCTACATCTTCTAAAATAATATGTCTAGAATATCTTTCAAGTTCTTCTTCACTAAAATTCACTTGTACCACCACCCATAAAGTATAAAAATTCTACTTTATCTCCACCTTTAACAATCTGATCTTTAAATTCTTCCCTGACTAAAATTTCACCATTTAATTCGACCGAAACCATCTCAGGCATATCAACATCTTCTTTCTTCAATAACTCTTCTATTGTTAATTCTTTATCTAACTCTAATTCTTCACCATTTAATACAATCTTCACTTTAACCCCTCCAAGAATTATTATTCAATGTATACCAAGTGGTTTACTAGGTTTTAAGTAAAAAAATATTTATTCATCTTTAAATAAAATCGTACTTAGATATCTCTCTCCTGTATCAGGGGCAATTGTAACAACTTTCTTCCCTGGACCTAACTCTTTAGCTACCTTAATAGCTGCAGCTGCAGCTGCCCCAGAAGAAATCCCCGCTAGAATTCCTTCTTTAATTGCCAATTCCCGTGCCACCTTCATAGCCTCTTCATTTTCTATCTGAATTACTTGGTCTAAGATATCAATATTCAATACTTCTGGAATAAACCCAGCTCCAATTCCCTGAATCATATGTGGTCCTGGTTCTCCACCACTGATTACAGAAGAATCAGTAGGTTCTACTGCAATAATTTTAATATCTTCAACTTTATCTTTTAAAACTTCACCAACTCCAGTAATCGTACCACCTGTTCCAACTCCTGCTACAAATGCATCTAATTCTCCATCCATAACTTCTAAAAATTCTTGAGCAGTAGTTTGTCTATGAATATCAGGATTATTTGGATTCTTAAATTGCTGAGGCATAAAGTAATCATTATTTTCCTGTGCCAATTCTTTAGCCTTGTCTATTGCTCCCGGCATCCCTTCATCTCCAGGAGTCAAAATTAATTCTGCTCCATACGCCTTAAGTAATTTTCTTCTTTCTAAACTCATTGAATCAGGCATAGTTAGTGTCACATCATATCCCTTAGCAGCTCCTATTAAAGCCAGACCTATTCCTGTATTTCCACTGGTTGGCTCTACAATAGTTCCACCTTCTTTTAATTCACCACTCTCTTCAGCTGTTTCTATCATGCTTAAAGCTATTCTATCTTTGACACTTCCTCCAGGATTAAATAATTCCAACTTCATATAAACATCTGCCATGTCATCATTAACTACTCGATTTAATTTCACAACCGGTGTTTTTCCTACTAACTTCGTTAGATTATTAACTCTTTTCATCACTTCTACCTCCTATAAATTTTAATACCTAGTAAACCAATAGGTTTATATAACTATATGTTGTTATGATTTTATCAAAGGCTATATCTACTGTCAAGAAATATTTCAGTTTTTAATATATTCACTTAAAATAAGGAAGTGCTCAAATATCTTTCACCATTATCAAAAGCCATTGTTACTACCTTTTGTTCTCTATCTAACTCCTCTGCTACTTTAATAGCGGCTGCAACTGCTGCTCCAGAAGAAATCCCAACTAGTATTCCTTCTTCAACCGCTAAACGCTGAACTGTTTCTATTATTTCCTCTTTTTCTACTGTAATTATTCTATCTAAAATATTCATATTCAAGACTTTCGGAACAAAATCTACTCCAATACCTTGAACTATATGAGGCTTAGATATCCCATCACTAAGTATTGGAGCTTCAGCAGGCTCTACTGCAATAATTTCAATATTATCAATGCTTTCTTTTAAAGCCTCGCCTATTCCAGTTATAGTTCCACCAGTTCCTACTCCTGCTACAAAAGCATCTATATTTTGATTCATAGCCTTTAAAATCTCAGTAGCCGTTATATCTTTATGTGCTTCAGAATTAACAGGGTCTTCAAATTGATTAGGCATAAAATAATTTGGGTTCTTTGCTATTAATTCTTTTGCTTTCTTGACAGCACCTGACATACCTCCACTTCCTGACGTAAGAATTAATTTAACACCATAAGCCTCTAATAATCTCTTACGTTCTATACTAACCGTATCAGGCATAGTTAAAATCACTTCATATCCTTTCGATATTCCCACTAAAGCCAGACTAATCCCGGTATTGCCACTTGTCGGCTCCACAATTGTTCCTCCAGGCTTCAACTCACCTCTTAATTCTGCAGATTCAATCATATATAAAGTAATCCTATCTTTAATACTTCCACTTGGATTAAATAGTTCTAATTTTATATAAACATCTGCAGCATTCGAGTCGACAATTTTATTTAATTTCATTATAGGTGTATCACCAATTAATTGTAATATATTATCAACTACTTTCATATTAATCACCCTTTTTAATAAGTTTACTTCTTTTTTTATTCTAATATCTAATTACCTTTAACTCTTATGTTATCTTAGCCTCATCAACAATAAACTATTCTTATACATGTAAATCAACATTTCATCAAATTTTTTCTTCCTTTTTTCAATTTGACTTACAAAATAATCTTAATCTCTATTTTGCTTTAAGAATTGAATATAATTTAAAGTATTCTTCATCTCTTCTTTATCAAAGTCACTCACTGCCTTTAAGATACTTTGAACTCTAAAGTCTCCTAACATTTCTCTCACTTCTGGGGCTAAAAATGACATCAATTCTTGTATACCCTTATGTTCTAATAAAAAATAATGAATAGACTTCCCTAATGCCTTAGATATACTTTCTAAAGAAGATACTGATGGTAAAGTATATTGATTTTCTATTTGACTAATTAAACCAGAAGATAAACCAGATTTTTCAGCTAGCTTAGTAACAGTCATTCCTCGATATTGTCTTACTTCTTTAATCCTTTGTCCTACTTTTAATTCCTCAACATTCTTAGTTAAAAAATAGTCAATATTAACCTTAAGAACATCAGTAAGCTTTTTAATCATTTTTAAATCTGATTGAATTTCATTATTCTCTAATTTAATAAGTTCCTCTTCATCAATATCAGTTAATTTAGCGAGTTTAGAAATTGAGAGATTACGTTTTTTCCTAAGTAACTTAAGTTTATTTCCAACCTTTAATTTTTCAGATTGATTATTAAATAAATGAATAATAGATATATTTAAGGCTTTAGAAATTTGTTTAATAGTAATTAAAGAAGGACTTTTAATATTACGCTCAATAGCACTTAAAAATGAATACGAAATTCCTATTTTTCTTGACGACTCCTTTAACGTTAATCCTCTTTTTTTACGAGTTTCTCTAATTTTTTCACCTAAAGTCATATATATCACCTCTCTTTTCATAAGCTAAACTGCACATTTTGATGATCATATATCAATAAATTGAAGATAGGGTATATAAACTTCTCAATACTTAATTCTATCTTGCATTTTAAAGTTCTTTTGTATTCTTATAGAATACATTTCAAAATTATATTATCCTAGATAACGAATAAATAATTAATAAGTATATTCATCACAAAGTAAATATTTGATTAATTTCTCTTAAATTATTAACTTATTCACGTAACTTTTTCTTAACATTAATATATTCCTGTTCAATCTCCTTCTTAGTAAATGAATACCTGTCATCATTATCCCATTTTTTAATTGCTTTTTCATAATAACTTACTGCTCGTTTATAGTTATTATTTTTAACATCATGTCGAGCTTTAAGTATCATATTATTCATTGTCGATTCTTGTGCTAATATACCTGATATAGTAATAAAAAATAATAATGCCAAACCATATATCTGTAAAACTTTTATTCTATCCTTTGTCTTTCCCCACATAACTAATTTAGGTTTAATTAAACCTAAAACTAAAAGTGTAAAGAAAGTAATTTTAAAAATATTAACCCATTTATACATAATATTCATCTCCTTTTAACATGAATTTTAATATCAAATCCTTACCAAAAATATCACTTGCAAAAACGGCACCAATAGTAATTGAAATTTATAATTTGCTATAACCTGTAATGATAAGAACTTAAAACTTTTATTTGAGATTATCTAAAATTTCATTTAGTTCTTCTTTATTAATTTCACCTTTAGCATATCTTCTTCTAGCTATATTAATCGCACTATCTTCCTGTCTGTGATTGTAATTATTATCATTGCTGTTGTTATTACTATTTTTTATTAAATAAGCAACACCTATAATAATAAGAACCCAAAATATAATCATCATAATACCACCTCCAAAACTATGCATACCATATCCACCCATTCCCCATCCTCGTCGAAACCAGCCCATCATACATCATTCCTCCTTTTCCTCATCATGATACCAAACTGCACATATTATTCCATTTACATTTAGTATGTTATCTGGTTCATTATCTTTAATAGTATAATTAATCATTCCATATTAACTGATATTTTATTCAACATCACTTGATCACTTGCTTCAAAAACTGATATTAAATTTACTCTTTATTATATTACAATCCAATACTCTTCAATTATATATATTTGTTATAATAATTTTAATATGTGTTGTAAATCATTATCCTATTATACTTATTAAAATTAAAGCATATTAGACCTATTTATTTCTCTTCTATTCCACTCAAATGGAAAGAAAGCAGGAGTTTCTTTGATATATTCTACATACTCTTCTCCAAACTCATTTAAAACCTCTTTTTCTTCTCTCTTGGCAAGTTTATAATATGAACGCATTAAGATTGGCCACATTACTAATGTAGAAATAGTAGGCCACTGAATCATCATCCCGATTGTTAATAAAAAGATTCCTAAATATTGTGGGTGCCGAATATATTTATAAATTCCGCTAGTTACTAATCCTCCCTTACTTCGATGTATTTGCCACCAACCAATACCAATAATAATCATTCCTATTCCAAAAAGAAGACTACCAATTTGACAAATGACTAATGCTTTATCTACTCCTAATCCAAAACTAGCAAGTAAGTGTCCATTTTCATGAGAATAAGGATTTAATACTGGTAGTTTATACCCTAACACTGAAGTCAAAAAATATATAGTTAAAGGGAATCCATACATTTCAGTAAAAAGTGCTACAAAAAATGCACTCACAACTCCCATTGACCGCCATTCTCGTTTCTTCTTGGGTTTAATAAAGCTAACAACAAATAATAATATCCAAACTATATTAACTATAACCATAATCCAAAGCCCATAACCATAATTCATCATATTACCTCCAATTAATATCATTGACGAATCAACTATAAAAATCAAGTTAAAATTAACATTGCATAAATCTCCTTTTCACAGACCATCTCCCTTTACATAAGCCACGCAAGTATATCTATTGCTTTTATTAACCCAATATATTCTAGATAAATCTGTTTAGTTTAATGGGAATTTTGTTTTTCTTCATCTTCACCTTTGTTTTCATTGTGATTATGGTGGCCTCTCATCATAAAGATGTGCATTAAAGGACATATCAAAAACAATAACCAAATATTATCAATATTTGAATCTTTAAAGAAAATCCATACAGCAGCAAACATTGCTAGACAACAAATTAACATCATTAATATATGACTATTATGGTTGCTATTTTTCTTTTTTGACATAATATATTCACCTTCTCAAATTATATTTTCTCTAATAGAGCCTTCTAATAAATCTTATAATATATTATAAGAGATAAAATTATCAGCACTAAAGCTGCCACATTACCTATTAACTTATTTCTACTATTAATTTTACTCTCATCGATAAAATGTATAGAAAAGTTTCCTATTTTAAAAATTAACTTTGACATTTAAATCCTCCTATTTTATATTATCATTTACTTTGACCTCCTCTTTATTAGAAGAAGATTCATCTTCACTACAACAGCTACTTTGAGATGAATCTTGCTCTTGATGACCTCCATGTCCACCACAACAACCACCTTTTTTCATCATTAAATAAAAAATACCAATAAAAATTATATATGAAGCTATATTACCTAAATCCACTTTCTTCACCCTTTCTTTATTAAATTTATTTATTCTGTCTGGGCATATTTCTTATTATTCTAAATATCAATTAATTATAGAAAAATATAAATTCTATAGTAAAAGAGTTAGCACCTTCATAAATTAGATACTAACTCTATATAATGAGGGAGTTATTTACTTAAACTGTTTATTCTTTAGTCTTTTTCATCATTTTTTCAGGATCAATCTTGTGCATATCTTCTCCTTGTTGCCCATTCATTTGTTGCATCATCTTCATACACTGCTTCATCATTTGATGCATATTCATCACATTGTTATCTCCTTCACTACCTTGGCCCATCATTCCCATACCATTTCCATTATGCATGCTCTGTTGTTGATCAGCTTCATGAGCAAAGACAGCACTACTACCTAATATCATTAACCCTAAGATCAATGTAACAATTAATACTTTAGATTTCATAAATTGATCACCTCCTTTCTCCAAAATTAAGTTAACTTAATCTACAATTAAACTTTGAAGAGCTACCTTATCATCCCAAGTAAACTTTCTAGTTGGTACATTCCTAACATTTTTAATTATTAATTGTATAGACTCGGTGGCATCTGTTATTAAACTATGACCTTTATCATCCATTTTTTTAAGCATTATGTATGCTTTTGGATGATGACTAGATTTACGGTCCCATCTCCATTCAATATTGTCCCTAATTACTTTTTGTTCTTCTTTACCATTATTAATCTTAATTACTAATTTACCTGAATTAATCTCATCTAATAAATTACCACTGTGAGTAGTTAACCATGCCTTAAATATTATTTTATCAGTAGACTTTTCTAAAAGTGGATTCGCTAATGCTACATCAAACATAACACCATTTGCTGCATTCTTCCTAATCATATCCTCAACTTCCAACTTCTTTGCATTTGCTACTTTAGGATATATGAAAATTGACATTACTAATCCTAAAACTAAAATGAATATTACATTTTTCTTTTTCATTTTACCATACCTCCGTTATTATATAATGTATTTAACGAAAAATAGATCATAGGAATGATTATGAATCCTTGATAAATTTAACTCATTATGTAACCTCCTTCCAAGCCTCATTGGGGGTAATAGGATGTGCTTTAATTACCATTTATTGGTTTGTAACTATATACTAAGTTAACCCCACTAATGAAATAGGGTAGAATACTGGTTAATTTTTATTTAAAAATTAACCAGTATTCTATATGAGGGGGCAAAGCTTTAAATTCAGCTATTACTTAAAGTTGCAAAGGAAATTTCATGGGGTTCATTTCCAACCTTAAAATCAGTTATTTTCTCAAAAGATTTAGCATCAAAAACTATTACTTCATTATCCATAACATCGGTTACATAAACAAAACTACCAGTTGAGTCTATAGCAATATGGTTTGCCCTTCCTTTAATAGTTAAAGTTTTAACTTCTTGATAATCTTTAGTGTTAACAATCGAAATAGTGTTGCCCCTATTAGCAGTCCAAATATATTTTCCGCCAGAAGAAGTAATAATTCCATGAGTTCCTCTCTCAATAAATTTAGTCAGTCTCGTTTTCCAATTCTTTGTATTAACTACTGAAATACTACCATCAATAACATTAGCAGTATAGAAGTAATTACCATTAGGCGAAGAAATAGCTTCGTTAGGACCACCTCCAACATCTACTTTAGTCAATAACTTCTGTTTATTTGTATCAATAACACTAATTAAATCCTTATCTACATTACTTACGTATGCATATTTACCATCAGAACTGAAATTAATATGTCCTGCTCCATTAGTTATAATCTTATTTACTATCTCATTAGTCTTCGTATCAATTACTAATACATTACCACTGCTTCCCTTACTTCCACCAGCTAAATAAAGATATTTATTATCTGGACTGATGTCTACTCCATGAACTGGGCTATCAACCACTAATTTCTTAATTAATTTTTCTTCTGGTAGTGAAAAAACATAAAGGTTCCCATCTTTATAATCACCTATATAAAGTTGCTGATGAAGAGAATCAACTGCAATACCATGAGAAACTTGCTTAGCCACTTTAATAGTATTTATAACCTTATGTCGATCAGTATCAATTACTGATACAGTTCCACTATATGCATTAGCAATATAAGCATAGGTTTTAGCCTGATTATTAGTTGCAACTAAATCTTTAGGTTTCAATTCTTTGGCCTCTACTATTTCAGGATATAAAACAACTGATAAAACTAAGCCTAAAGCTAAAATGATCAATGAACTTTTAATAATTCTATTCATTTACTGTACCTCCCTATGGTATATGTAATTTAATAAAAAAATATCGCATAAGTATGAAAAATATAGCGGATGAAGTTTAGATAATAATAATTTCTTGCCATCTACATACCAGGGTAGGGTATATTGATGGTAAAATTTTTGAATGCAACTCTTATAATATTTATCAATTAAAAATAAACATCTTAATTCTTATATGTTTACTTGGTTTTATTATAAATAAAAAATAGGAGTTTGTCAATAGTTAATTCAGTAATCAAATGAAAGACTAGAAAAAATCAATTCCTCTAAACCTAGTTATTAATATTCACTATTTCATCTCTTTAACTATATCAAAGGAGACCTTATGCGGTGATATTCCCAATAGCTCACGAGCTCATGCAAGGCAATATCACCAATTCTGTCATAAGGCTATATATATGATTTAACCATGTTATAATATTTTTTTCTATAGTTACTTGAATTATAAAATCTTTAATTTTTCCTGCATCTTTCACTAGGTGTAGCCTGTGAAAGATTCTTTTGTAATCCTAATAACTCTTCTGTTGTTATTTCTAGCAATTCAAATAGATTTTGATTTAATGAATAATAAATCCACTTGCCATCACGATCAGTATTTACTAACTCATTCTTTTTTAATATTCTCAAATGATGTGAAATTCTAGGCTGTGACATATCTAATTCTTCTTGTAGTTCACAAACACATAACTCACCATGAGATAAAAGTTTAATTATTTGTAATCTAATCTCATCAGCTAATACTTTTAAAAATTTTGCTAAACCTTGTTCATTCTTCATCTACCTTTTCATTCCTTCCTAATTTCAGCCATTATGATATTATAAAAAATAATAAACCGCTAGTAAATTCCATTTTTTTAATTTTTTAACTACTTGTCCTTATAATTTATCAACATATTGCTAAAGATATTATAGAAAGAGCTAAAATATTTTATATCTTATTATCTGCCATAATGATACAATTGAATTGCATAGAAAATTGAATGACTATAATTTAAATATAAGGTGGTTAAAATTTATGAAAAAGATAAGTAAATCATTATTATTTGAATGTATGATTACTTCAATCATCGTTGCGATAGGTATATTTATAGTCATGTCTTTAGTTGCTAAAGATTTGGGATTCGGCTTAACTTCTGGTATTCTCACATTTATAGTGTTTTCAATTATATTAGTAATGAAAGTTAATAACAACTTCCATTAGAACTACCTAAAAAGATAGTCTCATCTTTTATTACTAGTCCTGAAGCGATTAGTTTATCCCCATATATACACTCCTGCATCTTTCAAATTAGCTTGAAAAGTTGCTTAATTTGATTGGCTATTATCAATTTGATTGTTAGCTTGAGTAATATTTTTGGTAAATGAAGCTAATTTAGAAACAACTTCATATTCCTCACTCTTACTCTTACGCATAATTAATCCTATATTTTTAGAATAATACTCATAATTTTTAAATGATTTACCATTCTTATTAGTAGTAACTTTAACTTGAATTACATCATAAAATTTCCCCGCTGGCACTGTTAAGGTTTGATTAACTTCTACGATTTCTCGTTTGCGCCCTGCTGTATCCCAAGAAGTCCCTGCCTTAAGTGGTTTCTTTAAGATCACTTCTTCACCTTCAGGCTTATCCTTAATTTCAGAAATAAGATTACGATCATCATGAAATCCGCCCTTCTTTATTAACCGAACAACCTTATCTTTGTTCACTTCATAGACCGATGCTACAGTTGTCCCTCCATTATCATCATGAACCTGTACTAAATTATCATCTGTAAATTTCACTTCCCTAATAAAAGATGCAAATTCATTACCTTCACCATTAAATTTAAATGTCATTCCTTTATTTACTGGGAAATAACTACGTAAATCTTCTTCTGGTAAATTAGTCTGCTTAGGAGCTACATTTCTTCCACAACTAGTTAAAACTATTATAATTAATAAAGATATAATCACTAATGAATAACTCTTAACCTTATTTATCATTTTATCCTCCTTATAAGTCATTCTTTTAATTTCAACCAATTTTAGTATATGTTAAATTGTATTTAAAATTCTATAATAAAAAGAGAGGCAACATGTCCCCTCCTTAAAAATTAATTCATTTCAAATATAATCTTTTGCCCTCTATCTTTTATTTCTACAAAATCTACTGATAAATCATTAAACTCTTTCTTAAAATCAGTAGTAACATAATAATTATCTCTAAAGTGAATAGGAACTATTAATTCTGGATTAATTGTTTCTGCAAAATATTTAGCTGCTAAATAGTAATGTTCTTCTAATCTATGATCAACTGGAACAAAAGCTACATCAATATTTTTTCCTTTCAGTCTATCCAATTCCGCTTTGTAGTCTGCTTCCTCTTGTTTTTGTTCTTCTGGAGTGAATTTATTCCAGTGCCACCAATTAAGGTCTCCAGAGTGAAAAATATTAAGACCATCTACTTCTATATAAAAAGAAACACCTTGGTCTGTGGTACCATAAGTTTCAATATAAACATCTTCTAATTTTAGTTCCTGATATTTAGATAATTTATGATAATTATCTTCTTTTGCTACTTCTATATCATCACTTAAAATATAATTTATCTCTTGGTTATAATTCTCCCAATCAAAGACAATTGGATTATAATGATCAGAATGTTCATGGCTTACAAATACTAAAGTATTATCTTCTGTCTTTAAAATTTCAATTGGAATTACTCCATTATCTAAACTTCTCTCTTGATTATCTAATGTTTCATCATTATAATAATCAAAGATTAAAAAATGATTGGAAGTCTGTACTGCAACTCCACTATGATAAAGATGATAGATATTTACTTCTTTAACTTGAGTCATAATTATACCTCCTAGGCAAGTAACTATATAATTTGATTTCTATGAATTTAAATTAATATGACTAATCATAGCCTTTATATGAAAATAAGTAACGTCATCAGATAAAGCATTCTTTATTGGGCTTAATTTCTCCATTCCAACCTCTTCTATCTTATCTAAGATCAATTGCTGATGTTGCTTAGGTACGAGAGATTTTAAATCTACTTCTAAATCATCTTTAGCTGCTTTTATCATATGATTCTTTACAGTACTTAAAGCTAAACCTCTCAATTCAGCTATATCTTCTAATGCTTTTCCTTCCTTATACAAATTATAACTTATAACATGGCTTTTTAAATTACTATTATTCTTAACTTTAATACTTGAATTTTTTACTCTTCTTTTCGAATTAGTCTCTCCTATATGTTCTTTAATCTTATTTATAAATTTATAACCATACTTTTTTAATTTAGCAACTCCAACACCTTTAATCTTTGTCATTCCTTTTGCACTAGTAGGTAATTTATCGACCATATCTCTTAATGTACTATCATTAAAGATAACAAATGGTGGTACATTTTCTTCCTCTGCTATTACTTTTCTTAAATTACGTAATTCATCAAAAAGATCACTACTCTTAGAAATTTTCTTAGTCTCTTTTCTAATCTTACGTTGTACTTTTCCCTTCCCTTGTAATAAAATTGCTGCTTCCTCTGTAAGCTTAGTCACTGGGTATTTTCCTTCAGTTAAACTGATATACTTTTCAGCTACTAAGAATTTAATAAGATTTTTAATCTCTTTAATAGTATAATTATTCATTATTCCATAAGTAGATAATTCATCAAGCCCGGATTTTAAAATTCTTTTACTTTTAGAACCTCTTAATACTTTAGCTACAACTGAAATTCCATATCGTTCATCCATCTTATAGACACATGAAAAAACTTTTTGAGCATCAGTGGTTATATCTACAAATTCAATATTCTCATCACAATTACTACAATTACTACATTCATCAGATACATCTTTTTCACCAAAATACTCTAAGATATATTGCCGCAAGCATTTAGAAGTATGACAATAATCAATCATCTGTCGTAACTTCTTATATTCATGATTCTTTTTCTTAGGTGAAAGATTAGATTTTTCAATAAAAAACCTTGGTAATCTAGTATCACTAGGGGAGAATAATAAAACACATTCACTCGGTTCTCCATCTCTACCTGCTCTACCAGCCTCTTGATAATATGCTTCCAAATTCTTAGGCATATTATGATGGATAACATATCTAACATTTGATTTATCAATTCCCATCCCGAAGGCATTAGTAGCAACAACAATTTCAATTTTATCATATAAGAAATCATCTTGAGTCTTCTGTCTTACTTTATCACCTAATCCAGCATGATATTTACCAACTGCAAATCCTTTTTTCTGTAAAAAAGAATGAAGATTATCTACTTCTTTTCTGGTAGCCGCATAAATAATCCCTGCATCATCACTATTAGTAGTTAAAAATTCTTCTATAAAGTCACGTTTATCCTCACCTTTTACTAATTTAAAGGTTAAATTTGGTCGATCAAAGCTAGTTATAAATATACTATCTTTATCTATCCCTAAAATTTCACTAATATCCTCTCTAACCACTTCAGTAGCAGTCGCAGTAAAAGCTGTTACAGTTGGTTCATTTACTAAAACATCTATTAAATTAGGGATTTTACGATAAGCCGGCCTAAAATCATGCCCCCATTGAGAAATACAATGAGCCTCATCTACTACGACTAAAGAAACTTCAAGTGACTTCAACATATTAAGGAATTGCTTTGAGTTTAACCTTTCAGGAGCTATATAAAGTAAGTCATACTGACCAACTTTAGCCTTTTCTAACCTCTCCTCTATTTCTACTCGATCTAAAGAACTATTAATAAAAGTAGCACCAACTCCTAAGGCCTGCAAAGAATCAATCTGATCCTTCATTAGTGAAATCAAAGGTGAAATAACAATTGTCGTTCCTGATAAACAAATAGAAGGGATTTGAAAACAAATTGATTTTCCGCCGCCGGTGGGCATAATTCCCATAGTATGATTACCAGCTAATATATTCTCAATAATATCTGCCTGACCTTCTCTAAATGATTCATAACCGAAACATTCACTTAATATTTTCTTAGCATCTTTTAACATATAAAATACAACTCCTCAGTCCATTACATAGGAACTATTCTATTACCACTATTCTCTCTGTTAGTAATTTCCTACTATTTACTTATTATATTGTCACACCGAATAATCCTGCTTTAAATAGCATTATTCTTCTTTAAAATTAAATGATTACGCTTTAGCTAATAACTTTTTCCTTTATGATAATACTTTTCCAATTACCTTATTCTTTCTATGATAGAAAATTCATCTTCTTTTCTCCTATTTCACTTCTAAGTTTATTTTAAAAAATACCTAAAGGCTTAACTCCTAAATAAATAAAGTATAAAGATAATCCTACCAAAAATACTCCACATATTAATAATATTATCCGGTAAATATTATCTGATAACATTTCTTTACCTGATGCAATTCCGAATGAAACACCTGTATACCAAATAAAATCGGCACTAATATGTCCTAAATAAAATACTATTAAACCAATAATACCTTGCTCCCAAGCCATTGTTACATATCCTAAACCTATGGTTGCCCACCAAATAGTCCAATAAGGGTTTGAGATACTAGTTAATACCCCAATTGCCTCAGGTTGTAAAGATTTATTTGAACCAACAGCAGCGAGTTCTAATTTAACCTTGCTAAAACCAGCGTCCTTTATAATACCAATTCCCATCCATAATAAAAATAATCCGCCTACAATAGAAATAGTAATTTTTACACTAGAAAGAACTAAAAAACTGCCTAGCCCCATAATTAAACCTATGATTAATAATAATTCTAAAATACTATGTCCTAATATAATTCTTGGTCCTGCACTAGCTCCTTTATGATAACTTTCATTTACTGTAGCTGTTAATAAAGGTCCTGGCATCATAGCTCCTGAAAAACCGATAATTAATGCTGTGATAAAAAGTGTATCTAATTCCACTGTCTCTTCTCCCTTCTCTAAGATTACTCTTATTTAAAATATCTTATTAATCTAATACTATATGAAAGTCATAATCTCCTGTGTAAAATAAAAACTACACCTTAATTATCAAACTAAAGACTCATGTATAAAGCATATTCAAAAGGATATTATAATAACTGTAATAGGTCAGCAATGGTCGAGATAAAATTGATTTTAAATTAATACAAAGAGAGGAATTATATAGATGACTGAAAATCAAGGTGAACTCTCAGTTTGGCATTTAACATTGTTAGCCTTAGGAACAATAGTAGGTGGCTCTTTCTTTCTTGGTTCTGCTATTGCTATTAAGAGTGCTGGCCCAGGAATACTAATTTCATACTTAATAGGAGGCATACTAGTCTACATTATTTCTGTAGCTCTTTCTGAAATGACTGTTGCCTATCAAGTTCCTGGGTCCTTTAGAACATATGCTGAGCAAATGTATGGCCCTGGAGTTGGATTTGTTGTAGGCTGGGTCTACTGGACAGGAATAATTCTAGCTATGTCAAGCGAAGCAACAGCAGCTTCTGTATTTCTTCGTACCTGGATTCCGGGAGTTTCATTGTCAGTTATGGCGACTATAATAATTATTATAGTAACCTTACTTAATTTACTTGGCGCCAAACTATTAACTACCTTAGAAAGTGGTCTGGCTTTAATAAAAATTTCAGCAATAATAGGATTTATATTACTAGCATTAGGATTAATAATCGGCGTGTTTCCTGGTAAAGGACCTATTGGCATAGGAGTTTTAGAAACAGAACCATTATTCCCAGGTGGATTAACAGCTATTGCCGGCAGTATGTTAATCGTCATGTTTACTTATGCCGGATTTGAAATTATCGGCTTAGCAGCTTCCGAAGCTAATAATCCACATCAGACTATACCACGAGCAATTATCTTCACAGTATTAGGCTTGACGACATTATATATTATTGGTATAACAGTCTTACTACCTTTAGTACCAACAGTAAACCTTACAAATGAAGTCAGTCCTCTAGTAATCAGTTTAACTAGATCTGGACTTGATTGGGCAGCCGGTGTTATGAATATAGTTTTAGTTATAGCTATCCTTTCAACTATGTTGGCTGCTATGTTTGGATTAGGTCGTATGATGCATTCCCTAGCTAATGAAGGATATGCCCCAACCTGGTTAAAAGAAGAAAGAGAAGTTCCACAACGCGGTATACTTTTCTCTGGTTTTGGAATGCTAGCAGGAGTAGCCTTAGCTAATCTATTACCGAGTCAAATCTATATCTTTTTAGTAAGTTCGGGTGGGTTTGCACTTCTCTTTACTTATATTATTATTATGGCTACACATTATAAATTTCGAAAAGAAAAAGGGTGTCCTCCCAAAGGAAACTGTCAACTTCTTGGATTTCCCTATACATCATTATTTGGTTTAATTTCTCTTATAGCTATTTTAATTAGTATGCCTCTAATCCCCGGACAAGGTGCTGGACTTTTTGCTGGGCTATCACTAGTAGTATTTTACACACTAATTTACGGCATAATGTTTATCTAACCATTGGTCTTTTAAACTTAAATTCAAATGTATTTTCGCTTGCTATTACATCTTTTAATTCATCATACATAGAATAAGAACCTATTCCACTAATATTAACCCAACCTTTAGCTCTAGTTAAAGCAACAAATAATTGATTTCTTAAACCTACGTCTGCTTCATCCTTAGCAATTTGATCTAACCCAATTACATATACCATATATGCCTCGTTACCTTTAGCTCTAAAAATATTAGCAATAGTAACTGCTTCTGTATGCCAAAATTTATTAGAATCTTTTTGGGGCCATTTAGGATAAAATACATTTTCTCTTAAAGAAGTAGGAATATAAATATCAATTCCTTCTCTCTTTAAGAACTTAGCTGCTTTAACCTTAAGTCTGAAAGCTTCCTTAGCATCACCTAAAGCAACTACTAAAATATCACGACTAGGATTAAGACCATCTTGATTAATATTCTTTTTTATCTTATCTGCTAATGACTTCAACTCAACTTGACGAGAAGTATGTGTATTAAACTCTATGGTATTACCTGACCAGAGCTTAGGAACTCGATTAGGCGTACTCTCTAGAGGACGATGTAGTACTACCTTATGTCCAGACCTAAACTGCCCTTCTTTAATCTTATAGCCGATATCTTCCCAATCTTCTTTAGTTGTAAATCCACTTAACATACCTTCCTTTCTTAATAAGCCCATTCCAATTGCATGAGCAGTAACTAAGATTGGTCCCGGGGTTCGATAGCACTTATTCATAATTTCACTCTTTCTAATTCCACCTTTATGAAGACCACTCACCATTCGTTTAAACTTAGGATCATTACCAAATAATTCCGGTGCCGTAGGAATATTTAATGAATTTAAACTCTGCGCTTCATCATAAGCCCAGATTAAACGTCTTGATTCTTTATCATCAATTGGTTTTAATGATTTATAAGCCAGCCAGAAGAATGGTTGTTTATCTTCATATTTTAATTTTTCATCATCAACAATCAAGTCCTGAGCTTCATCAATTAATACGGCATCAAATAACGGATTAATATCATCAGTATTCTCTAAAAATATTTTAATAGCTTTAATCAACTTTTCACTTGGATCTCTATCTTTTAATTTCTTACTTCCTGCATTTAATGATCTTAAATTATGATGTTCACATATCTCTCTATAAAATCCAGCTTGCCCCTTAGAACCCCAAGCATGTAATACTTGTAATTTTTTATTTTCATCTGGATAATAACCTTTTTCTCCATTAGTAAAACGTTTCATCCATTTATCTAACTGATCAATAGTACCTTCATATAAGCTACGGGTAAAAAAGACCAATGCTATCTTCCAATCAGGATTTTTCAAATGCATATGTACTGCCTTTTGTGCTAGTAAAACACTTTTACCAGAGCCAGCTATTCCTCTTATTCTCTGCGGTCCAGGTGGTATACTCTTTCCAATCTCTTCTTGTTGTAAGTCTATTTCATGTAAGTCTCGTTTGATGATCGTTTTAACTCCACCGCGAGTTTGCTCATTTTGTTGTTCTTCTACTTTTTCTCGATAAATAGTTGTCCCTGTTAAAACTGAAAGTAAGACTTTCCATCTTTCATCATTAATCTTTCTTCCAGGTACAACTTCCTCAATTTCTTTTATTCTCTTTAATAATGTCTTCTTTCCTAATTGGTCACCAAAGATTATTGACTGCGTACCTTCATTAGCTAACCCTTTTTCTTCCCATTCCTTACTCGTTATGTTAGGTAAAGCTATACAAGCCCTGCCGTTTATCTTACGTCTAATTTCAGACTCCGTATCACAATAACCTAATAGCGCAAATAATTAATCTTCTGCTTCTTGATAAAATTCCTCTATAGAATCAACTTGATCAATAGTTAACTCACTAACCTCAATAACAACCAATCCTAACTCTTTATCAATAATTAAGATATCCGGTTCTTTACGATCTTCGCCTCTTTTTGAAAATAGCGGATATCGCCAATATCCCATACACTCATTCGGTCTAAATGAATCACATACAGCATTCCATATTTTTGCTTCTTCTTCTTCATCATCGGTTCCTAAAGGGTCTGTTATAATAAATTTTCGCTTATTATTAGATAAACTATTATCCTGTATTATATCATCTCTTTTAATCTTATTTACTTCATCATCATTTAAAGCTAAATTAGCAATAAACTTTTTGTTTTTTTCTTTTCTTAAATTAATATCGCTAATAGTTTGTTGTTTATTTTTTAATATCTTTAACTCTTTTTGTAGTTGGTCTAACTTTTGTTCATAAGCTTTTGAAAGTTTATCAATATTCTTTTCATTTAATTCATTCCTATCTGGTAATATAAACTCTTCGGGTTCAAAATCCCATTTACCATAAATCTGCATGAACCAAACTCCTAATCTAAATGCTAATGATAATACAGTCTTTGCATCCTCTAAGGTACCATAAGAATTATGTACAGCTTCATTTCCTTCTTGTCTTAGAGTATGAAATATTTCTAATATCTCTCCAGTTATTAATTCTTCTCTTTCTAATATCTTTAATCTATTGAACTGACTATCTTCGACAGGTTCTTCTAAGTTATCATAAGCAAAAATATAATCAACTATCTGTTCCCCAAACATTCTTAATTTAACCAATGTTGTATTTGGATCTCTATATAAATTTTGTTCTGCTAGCTCACCTAAATCACTTAAAGTTGGCCATTCATCTCTTAAAAATGAAAAGTTACTTCTTTGCATTTAATCACTCCTAATTATATCAGCAATAATCCTACTTATATAAAATATATTCATTAATTTAATATAATAACCTCTATTTTATAAAAAATTATTAGAATGCTACTTCTCCCTTCTCCTAAATTATTTCTACATTATTTTTTAAAAAACAAGACCAATTTTTATTTTGCCATCTCATTACATCCATAAAATTTTGTTACTATAAATTAAATAATATATATTTATTCAATTATTTAGTTGACAAAATTAGAATAATTATGATAAATTGTTATATATAAGATTAAAATTTTAATAAATCTCGTATATTTCCCGTAATATGGTCGGGAAGTTTCTACTAAATGGCCACAAACCATTTACCTACGGGAGAAACATTATCTGTAAAAAATACATTAGCGATCAATATTAACGCGATGTTTGTGTTTCTACCCGTATCTCTACACAAGCATCGCGTATTTTTATTTTAGAAGGGAGAATTATATATAAATGGATATTCAAGACATTTTAGCAGCAATTGGAGTTGTCATCAATGGCTTACCTCAGGGACTTTTAGCTTTATCTTTTGGTTTTGCTTCGGTTCCTACTGCAATGGCTTTTATCATTGGAGCTATTGGTTGTGGGGTGCTTGGGCTCGTAGCACCAATTTCCTTTCAAGCAGAAACTATTACTTTAGCAGGTACAATGGGGAATAATTTAAGAGAAAGACTTTCAATGATATTCTTTGGAGCTACTATTATGGCTTTCATTGGACTCTTTGGCATGTTAGAAAACATTATCAACTTTATTGGCCCAGTAATCACTCGTGGAATGATGGTAGGTGTAGGAATCATGTTAAGTCGAGTAGCAATTAATATGAGTAAAGATAACAAACCTGTAGGATTTAGTTCAATTTTAGCTGGTGTACTTATGTTTGTTTTCACTAAAGATCTAGTTTATACAATTGTTGTTTCAGTAGTAATCGGTAGTATAGTGTCCGCATTGTTTAAACAAGACAACCAAATAGTCACTGACACTAAAGAAGAATTTACTTTGCAAAAACCAATTTTAAATCCAATGGTCATTCGAGGTGCCTTAGCTATGGTCTGTTTAAATATAGGGGCTAATATTGCCTTTGGTAATATTACAGGCTCAATAGCAGATATGCCGGTCAATATAGACCACTTAGCTATAGTTAGTAGTTTAGCTGACATGGGTTCTTCTCTTTTTGGAGGAGCACCAGTAGAATCAATTATTTCTGCAACTGGAGCTGCACCCCATCCTATTTTTTCTGGAGTTATGATGATGAGTATAATGGCGATAATCTTATTTGCTGGACTTTTACCAAAGTTAGGAAAGTATATTCCTACTGAAGCTATTGCTGGTTTTCTTTTAGTATTAGGAATGATCGTTACTGTTCCTAATAATGTTCAAGCAGCAGTGGATGACCCATTAGTAGGAGGCGTCACCATGACTGTCACTGCAATTACAGATCCATTTTTAGGAATGATTTCAGGACTTATTGTTAAATTCCTGGCTATTTCGTTTGGCTTATAAGGGAGGAATAAATACATATGCAAACTTATACTTTAAATATTTGTGGATTGAAAAGAGAATTACCTATTGTTCCAGTTTCAGATGAATTATCTATTGCCAGTTTTGTTATTTTAGGAGACACAGAATTAGTCAGAACTGTTGGCCCTAAACTTGCACAAAAGCTCCCTGAATTTGATGTTCTTATTTCAGCAGAGGCTAAAGGAATTCCTTTAATTTATGAGGTTTCTCGCTTTTTTGATATGAATTATATAGTAGCTCGAAAAAGTATAAAGTCTTATATGCAAAATCCTGTTAAAGTTAAAGTCAATTCCATCACTACTGAAGAAGAACAGATTTTATGTTTAAATGGAAGAGATGCTAAAAAAGTAAACGGCAAGAAAGTGGCTATTATTGATGATGTCATTAGTAGTGGCGCTTCCATAGCAGCAATAGAAAAGTTAGTTAATAAAGCTGGAGGAAAAGTCGTTGCTAAAGCTGCAATTTTAGCAGAAGGTGAAGCGGTAAAAAGAGATGATATTATTTATTTAAAAGAATTACCTCTTTTCAATAATAATGAAAAAAGTAAATATAATATATTAAAATAATTAATCCTCTGATATAAAGTCAGGGGATTAATTATTTCACCTTAACTTAATTCATACCTTATTCCTATTGCATAGAAGCAAGCACCGGCTTTTTAATTTCCTGGTAAATAATAATTTTTAATAAAAGATTAAAGAAATAACGTTGATAAATTAATGGGAAAAATGTTAAAATAAATATGAAATCTAAATTATTAAAGGAGCTGATAGATTATGTCCTATTTAGACCAGCTTAAGAACCAACATTTACAGCTGAACCAATTAGTTATCTACCGCAAAGTCCTGCAAGATAAATTGATACAGAAGTTTGTTGCTTTAATATCAAAACTAAATGACCCTCAAGGTAATATAACAGAAATTCAAAATAACTATTATGAAATATGTTATGACTTAATTAATACAGCAGAAAGAATGAATTTTAAAGGTGATCTTTGGCAGAATCACCTTTTGCATTTAGTTGCGACAGATTTAAATCCTTTTACTTTAACTAGTGAAAAATTGGGAAACAAATTAGGAAAAAGTTTAAGAGAAGCTGCTACTCATGATCTAATAATATTAAAAGAGATACTTAATCTTAATTTAATTAAATTAGCTAAATTACTCGAAATTGAACCGATTAACTTTATAATAGATTATGAATCCTCTTCAATTAAAGAAGCTAATCCTCAAAATATTAAAAAATTAAAGAAAATCTTCTCTCAAACAGGAAATGAAAAAGAATTAGTTCAAGTTTTAGCAAAATATCATTACTCTTCTGGTGCTGGAGCATTAAATAATCATGTAGCCTTTTCTTGGGATAATCAAACAGGGTTAGTAGGAATTAAAGATCATGATCCAATAAGATTCGAAGACTTAATCGGTTATGAAAAGCAAAAAGAAGAATTAATTAAAAATACTGAAAGATTTATTAAAGGTAAAAGAGCAAATAATATCCTCTTATACGGTGATAGTGGTACTGGAAAATCATCCTCTGTAAAAGCATTATTAAATAAATATGCTCCGCAAAAGCTGCGTTTAGTGGAAATCACTAAAGAACAGATGGATCAATTACCAAAAATTTTAGATATTCTTAGACATCGCGGCATGTACTTTATTCTCTTTATGGATGATTTATCTTTTGAGGATTTTGAAACAGATTATAAATATTTGAAAGCAGTAATTGAAGGTGGAATTGAGGTTAAACCTAAGAATGTCTTATTCTATGCTACCTCTAATCGCCGTCACTTAATTAAGGAAAAATGGATTGATCGTGATCAAGAAAGCGGAGAAATTCATCTAAATGATGCTATTCAAGAGAAGCTTTCATTAGTAGAACGATTTGGGATTACTATTAGATATGAATCTCCTAATCAAAAGGATTATCTTCGAATTGTAAAGGAATTAGCTCAAAAACATCAAATTAATCTGTCAGATTCTGAATTAGAAAATAAGGCAAAACAATGGGCTATGCGACATAATGGACGTTCGGGTCGGACTGTTCAGCAATTTATTAATCATTATAGTTAGTTATTAGCCTTTACTAATCTATGCTATCGGGGAAGATAATCGTACTTAACGATATTCTTTTTTCATTGGTCTTCCCCTTGGATTCTAAATATAATCAATAATATCTACTTTCTTTAATCCAACAAATAATTAGCTAATGTCTTCTGAACTTCCAAAATACTATCTCCTTTCTTGCTAAATTGCTTTTCAAGCGGCATATTGGACCCAGCTATCCAGAGTTTCAATTCTGAATCAGCATCAAAAGTCCCAGCTGTTTCCACACTAAAGTGTCTAATGCTCTTATAAGGTATTGAATGGTACTCTACTTTATTTCCGGTCATACCTTGTTTATTAATAAGTAATAGACGCTTACTTGTAAAGACAAAGTAATCTCTTAATACTTTGTAACCTTTTTCAATCTTTTCTCCATCGATTAATATCTCTTTTAATTCCTTTTCTAAGTCTGCTATATCCATTTCTGACGCATTTCCCATTAGACCATCTAAGAAACCCATGAAATCTCCTCCTTTTTAATTATCCCATACTTCCTTTAACGTATTTCTAAATAGATTATTTAATTCTTGATAACTAACTGATCCTATATCTTCAACACCACTTACATACTCTTCATAGTATGTGATTTCTTCTTCAATGAAGTTATTAATAATACTAATCTTCGGTTCTATATCAAGTTCTTCGCCGACTCTCTTTCTCTTTAATAATTTCTTTATTTCCTTATATAACTCCATATCTGAAATTTGAGTTTCTAATAATTCTTCAAAATCCATTGGTGCTACTGTCTTATTAGCTTCTAGCCATTGACAAGCTAAGATAGGTCTTAAAACATAGAAATATTTCTTTATTTTAACTTTGTCTCTTTGTAAATAATCTTTATAATTCCCTCTAGCCATATTTAAATAATGATATATACTAGATTTAATTGAAAAATACTTATTATTTAACTCTCTTAACTTATCGATTGTTGAATATTCTTCAATATACACTATAGGTGAAGACAGCCACTCTATAAATGCTGGATTAGATTTTTTGAATAATGATAAAGCCTTTTTAAGATCCCAGCCACTTATATCTAATTTATTATTAATTGGGTATTCTAATACATCTCGCTTCTTATCAATTGATAGATACCACTCTACTGGACGAATATATATGAATCGAACATCATAATCACTATCTTTAGAAGGAAAGCCCCAGGCTCTACTACCGGATTCGACAGCGTAGAGAATTTTGACATGCTCTTGTTCTTCTATTTTCTTTAATTCAGATAAGATTTCTTCACGCATTGGTATCAACCTTTCATTATTTTCTTTTTTATTACTTTTAATTTCAAATATTTCATCCCAATTAACTTCAAATATATGTAGTAAGCCTTCTATTAATTCTAATATATCAGCTAACTCTTCTATATCTGGTTCCTCTTTAAATTCATTGAAATGAAAATCAACACTTATTAATATTAAATAATCCTTTTAAATAATTCTTGCCATTCTAACACAGTAATTATAAACTCTTCTGCTAAATCTTCAGCAGTTTTAGGTTTAATAACCTTTCTTTCAAAACCTTTATAAGCGTGAGTTCTTCCTTTAGCATCTGTCTCTGGAAAAGGAACCTTATTTAAAATTTTAGGATTTTCTTTTTTAACTTCTTTAATAGCTTGTTCTATCTGTTTTCTTCTTTCTCTAAATGGTTTTATATCATCATCTTTTTTATCTTGTTTACCATAATCAGGACAAAAACCAATAGAAAATTTATCACTCTGTCTTTTTACTAACCTTAAAATAAAGTAATCTTCACCAGCAAATGAAGTAGCAGCAAAAGCACAATACATTGGATTTCTTCCAGTTCTTCTCTTTCCTGGACTAAATTTAAAACTACTTAAACGCTCATCTTTACTTACTAAATTATAAGTTTTAATCAACATTTCTAATCTACCAAAAACCTTTTGACTGTTTTTCCAACCTATTAAGTATTTGATTATTCCATCCATTATAAACACCCTTTCTTAATACCTTATATTTGAAAAATTAAAATATATAGCAATTCAACATATGTACATAATTACTTCTTATATAAATATACCTTTTGTGTTAATATTTATTTTAGTCTCAGAATTGTATAACTTTATTATTTATTAATTTAATTATATAGTTTTATCTTTCAATAAAAACAATTTTTTCCTTTATATAAGAAAAAATACTCTCAGTATAGAGAGCATAATCAAAAACACCAAAGAAATCATACTGTTAGCTCATATTAATCTCTAAATTATTACTAACTAAAATCAAATCTATACTTATCCAACAAGCTTCTCCCATCAATCTTAACTTTCTTTAACCAATTAGCCCAACTGATCTCCCCTTTGCTTCCTGTAGGCCTTTCATCACCTAAGAGAATTAACATATTTTCTACTCTTGTTAAGGCTACATACAATATTCTAAGCTCTTCTGCTAATCTTTCTTCCTGATCATTCCTATTTAAAGAATCATAGTCAGGATCTTGATTCTGAGCAAGGTACTGTGGGTCCCATTCATCATATAGCTCTCTAGCTTTAAATGCAATCATCTTCTTTTCATCATTTTCCTCATCAAATATAATCTTAGGCTCAACACTATCTCTATTTAGCTGTTTATCAATACTTGGCACTATTACTACTGGATATTCTAACCCTTTCGATTTATGAATTGAGATTAAGGAGACAACTCCTTTTTCTTTTTTTAACTTTTCTGCTACTTCTGCTTCTTCTTCCTCCTGCTCAGTCTCTATCATCAATCCTAAATAATTACAAAACTCAATTGGTTGAATGAAATCTTTATCCATTATATTAATCGATAGATCCTTTAATTTTTCTAGATTAGCTAACTCTTGAAATAGCTTCTCTTCAGTATAATAATCTCTAATTCTAGTCTGGTTATAAATAAACTCTAATAAATTATCAACCGATAAAACTCTTATACGTTTCTTTAATTCATCTAAGAAACCATCAAACACACCTACATCAAAACGCTTATATGATTTATAAAAATCAATATATTTTAATTCAGCTTTAGAAGTTCCATTAGCGTGAAGTAAGTGATATAAAAGTTTGAAAGTATCTATAACAGGTTTCGAAGAATAAAATGCTTTACCACCGATTACTTCCACAGGTATCTCTGTCTCTTTTAATTTTTTGGCCTCTTCGTTCAACCTCCAATTGCTCCTAAATAAGACTGCTATATCATTATAACTAATCTCATCAACTTTATTTAAATATTTAATAACCTTCTTTAACCCAATCCCAAACTTAACTCGCAAAAATGATTCATAATCCCTACTATCTTCTTTACTCTTCTCTGAATTTAAGGCTTTATACTCATCTTTACTACTAACCTTCAATTCGTTATTTTTATCATCTTTAAATTTATGACTAAAGATTTCATTAATTGTTTCTAATAATTGCTCATCAGTTCTAAAATTATCAGCCAAATACTTCTGCTCATCGATAATATCACTAGTCTCGTTCATTTCTATAAATGTCTTTACATCGGCACCTCGAAAACGATAGATTGACTGCTTTTCATCCCCAACTAAGAAAATACCAATACCTCTTCCTTGCAGCTTCTCTACTAACCTATACTGGTGGCGATTAGTATCCTGAAACTCATCAATAAATAACGCATTATATTTATTAGCCAATTTATTTAAAGCATAATCACTTTCTTCCAAAATACGGACTGCATACTTAATCAGATCATTAGAAGTTAAAATATTATTATCTTTCTTATATTGCTTTACTTCCTCCATTAACTCATTATATATCTTAAAAAAGACCTTAGTAATAATTTCCCAATCCGTACCTTCTTTATTACTTAAATCAATCTCATCAATTATAGATTTATCTATCTCTAAACCTTTATTATCATTATCCCGATAATATTTGATAATAAATTCTTGTAATTTATAACTCTTTACTTCACTTAATTCATCCTTATCGGCATAACTAGTTATTAACTCCCTGGTCTTTTTATTCAAAAAATCACTTATCGATTTAATTTTAAAATTAGTTGGTTGATTAATAATTAAACCATATTTCCTAATTATCTCTTCACAGAACTTATGAATCGTAGATATATCCACCATTTCACATAGCTCAACCTGACGCCGCCAAAACTCCTTCGATTTTTTTAAAGTAGGATCTCCTTGATTGACTTCCCATCTTAACCACTCAAAATATAACCTATCTCTTAATCTATCTTTCATCTCAACTGCGGCTTTATTAGTAAAAGTAATGATAGAAAAATTATTTAATTCTAAATCTTCCTCATTAAGTATTGCTATTATCTTATCTACTAATACCTTTGTCTTTCCAGACCCAGCGCCAGCAACAACCGAAAGAGACAAATCAGTATTAATGATCTCTTCTTGTTGTGTGGTAGGCTCTAACTTCTTTAATTCTTCTTTAAAATCAGTGAGCTCCATCGGAATCCTCCTTAAATAAATGATCTTCTTTACAGATATCACTTATGAGACAATACTTACAAAATTCACTATTGTTAGCCTCTATTTCAGTTGCTGAGTTTCTTTCAATCTCATCCACAATTTCAGCAACCTTTTCTTTCCTCTCTTCTCGTTTCTCTTTTTTATATAAGTGTTGATCCCACCACTTAAGATTATACATAAGCTGTTTTATCAAATCTTGATCTTCATCTCTATCGGTTCTTAAAACTAAAAAATAAAGATAGTAATAATTAGCAAACTGCAACGGGTAAGAACGATTATCTATAGAAACAACCTTAAAATCAATCTTACTTCTAACCCTAACCCCATTATCTAATTCAATAAAATCTCCATTTGCTTTTTTAAAAGTAAAATTATTGAATCTATAAGATATTTCTCTAATTCCTTCTATTGAATTTAATAAGTGCTCTAAATATTGACTAAACTTCTTTAAGATATTTAACCTAATATCCTTCTCCTCAAAATTGGTCAAGAAGTTGAATTTATGGAATACATCATCTTTATACTTATCAACTATACCTTTGAACACAAAATAGACTTCATCATCATGGATTGAATAAGATTTATTATTAATTTCCGAATACTCAACTAACTTATTAACCGCTTTATTATAAAGAATAGCTTCCACATAAAATCTTAACTGAAATCTATTTTTGAAACTTAACAGTTCAGCCTCAGGATTAGCAAAAAGATGATAATACATCTTTGGACATAACTTATCAAAGATAGCTAATTCTAAAGTGGTATATTCATCTTTAGAAATACTTACTTCCTCTTCTTCCTCAGAAGCAATTTCAATTATAGACTCCTCAGACTCTTCTAACTTATCCTTATTATCTTCATCTAACTCATATTCTAAGTCATCTATCTCCTTACCAAACATTGAAGCTAAGTCTTCTAAGTATATAGAAGGCAATTTTTCATCAGAGCCTTCCCGCTTAACATAAGTCATATCTAACTGCTCATCGGTAAAATCTATTACATTCTTAAATAAATATTTCTCTAATTTAAAATGTTCTTTTATCCCTCGATGATTAACAGGGGTTATATTCAAATCATCCTTTAAGATTTTAATTATTTCCGGAGAAAAAGGAAACTTTTCATCATAATAACGAGGATACTTATCAGACTCTAAAGCAACAAAAAAAGTATGTTTATAGTGACGCATATTTTCTAAATTAACTATTGCCACTTCACCAATATCTGGCTCCTCACTATCTCGATCTCTTTGCCAATCTTTAATCATACCACGAATATGATCGGCAAATTGAATAGTAGAAACCCCATCAACTGTACTATCATAATCCATATCACTTATGATTTCAAAAATCTTCATAACCACTTCATCTTCTTCATAATTAGTTTCTCGAATTAAGTCTTGTAGATGTTCATCATAATTTACTAAATTCTCACGCATCAACCCTATATGTTCCTTAAAAGAAGCTGAATCCGAATCTAATTTATTAATCAAGCTCTGTATATATCCCAATACCTCTCTTAAAAAGCTTAAGGCATCGATTTCAACACTACGTAGTGGATGCCACCTATATAGCTCATCATCTCTAACCTGTCCATAGATTTCTAATAGATAATCTATTTGAGTAATCCATTTTTCTACCTCTTCATCTTCTAACCTTTCAAAAAAAACTTCTATCGCCTGAAAATCTTTAATATACTCACTACACTCTTTAGAAATCCAGTTAGAATTTAAGATCACTTTGAAGTCATCTATATTAAGTCCATCCTTAATAATATCATAAATTTTAAAAATAAATTGCCCAATTGGATAAGAAGCAATTGGCCGTTTGCTTAAATTAACCTCTATTCCTTTTAACTCCTTAAACAACTTATATTTGCTAGCAATTGGAAGGTCAATATCTTCATCATTTAAAAATTCCTTACGAGAAAAATACTTCTTATTCTGTAATTCTAATATATCATTATCCAATTCAAACTCCTTTACTATCTCTTCTATCTTCTCTTCTGGAAATTTAAATAAACCATACTCTTTAAAAAACCTGGCTAACTTACTTTCATATTTTTCCCTATCTCTAGCAATGATGACACAGATTCCACCTTGACTCTCTTCACCCTCAATATCTTCATTGCTTCTCTCTAATAAAGCTTCTGCATTATCAGAATTCTTCAGTAATTCACTAATCTGCTTAGCTACAAATTCAAATTCTTGCCCTCTACTAATAAAAGGAGATCTTATCCTTAAATTTTCTTGGTCAAAATTATACTCATAATCATCCTTTCTTCTATGATCAATATTTAAATAATTGCGTTTAAGATGTACAAGTGCTTTAACTCCTTGATATTTAGAATTATAATCAAGTGAATAATCTATGCTTTCTTCTCCTATATCATACTCTTCCTTAAGCTCCTCTATATTCTGAGCTAAGAACATAGAATCTGTAGATCTTGTATCATACTTACTGACAAAAATAAGATTCTTTATACTTCCCTCTTCTCGAGCTTCTATTACCTGCCCAACTAAATATCTCTGTAAATCATCAAAGAATAAAAATCCATCTAAAAATACTTTTTTAAAGCCTTGCTCATTAATAAATCGCCTAATCCCTAACTTAATTGCTTCTTGATATGTAATCTTATTACTTGCAAGCATCTTCTCATTTAATACAGTAGAAAATCTATTAAATAGTTGAAAAATACTTAATTCAATAACTGAATACTCATCTTTAATCTTTTGCAATATCTCTTTTTCAACCACTTCATGATTATGGAACAAAATAAAGTTAAATAAATCAAAAAGATCATTAACAATCGAAGTGAAAGTGTCTAACTTAGCAATATCCCCTTGATATTCCTCTACTATTATCTGTTCTAATATAAGCCTTTGCTCTACATTCTTTATTATATTCTCATCATTTTTTCTCACATATCTATCAATTATATCTTCCTTAAATTTTTGAAAGGAATAGAGTTCTAAATTATTTGAATCAGCAACTCCTTGCTCTCTCCGCAGTTCACGCAGATTAGCTGTAGCAGTTAAATAAAGAGCTCTATTACCACTAGCCTCTTCTGTTAAATCTTTTATTAATTCTTTTTCATTTATATCTTGAGCTCCATATAATTTCATAAAATTATCTGCCATTAGTTGCTCCCTCCTAGACTAAACTCTAATATATTTTCCTGCTGAGTAAAAATATTAGCTAAAGATTTTTTATATTCTTCTTCTAATTCTTTCTTCTCCTTATCAAGCTTTTTAAAATCCATAAACTTTAACTTTTTTTCATCTCTAGTTCCATAATAATAAATCTGCTCAAGATCTAATGCAACTCTTATTCCCTGCTGATATAGCTCATCTAAAACAGTAATCATTTTCTCTAAAAGTAATTGTTTTTCTTTCGAAGTTAGCTGTGCAATAAATTCACTTAATAATTCATAATCATTATTCTCTAAAAATACACTACTCCCAATTTTGTACATACGGGGCAAGTACTTATATTTAGAATTATTAAAATAAAAATCTTCAAAATTGGCAGGTCCAACAGTTAAATCTATTAGATACTCAGCATCTATATCAATACCTTCTTGTAATCTTATCAGGAGAGCTTGAGAAGATTTTCTTAAGCATTGTTTAAGTCTTTTAGATCTTTTATTTAAAAATAACTCTTCTCTTCTAATAAGTTCTTCATCAATTTCGATCTTTTCTCTAAGTCTATTATCGAAAAAGATTTCTATCCATTTTTTTTCTAACTTAATTGAATCTCTTCCTTTATTATTAATAAACTTATTCTTTATTTCTAGGATACTTTCTAAATCATCTTCGTCAATCTTAGTAGAAGAACTTAATATCTTTTCAACTTCTACTTTATCTTCATCATCAAAATCTTTTAAGCTATTACTCTCTTGGTTTAGCACCAAACCACCTTTAGTTAAATTAGAACTTCCTTCTATCAATCTATCATCATCAAAAATATATATTTTTGAATGCAAATCTAAATTAACATACACTTCCCAACCATTCTCAATAGCTGCTTCAAAATCAAAATCGCTGGAAGCTCTTTTAAAATCATCCAATCTTCCTCTAAAAATAATTATTTTTTCCTTAACTGAATCTGGTAAATGTTCTTCTACAAATTCATATCCATATTTGGTTATAAACGCACTAACAATTATTATCTTTTCTCTAGTTTTTATTAAATTTTCTCTTAAAATCTCTTGTATATTATTTATTCTTGGCATTACTCTTTCAATGCCTCCCTATTATTAATTTATTCAAATTGTTGAATTATTTCACTTATATCCTCATTCTCAACTCTACTTTCTAAATCACTATTAAAATCATTTACAAACTCATATAAGTTATTTATATAATCTTCTCTATTAAGATTTTCTTCATATAGTTTCTCATGTAAATACTCTACACCACCTAATAAATATGATTCAAATATTTCCATATTTCTTTCTAAAGCTTCTCCTTCATCACTTTCCCTAAAAGCACGATCCATCTTGTCTGCGACAGATAGACTATCCTCCCCACCTAAAAGCATTATTAGGCGATAGACAAAATTAATCTTAGTCTGTTCTCTCAATAATTGTTCAGTAAATATCTTTGTTGTCGTATTACCATTATCTCTTTCGGCTGTTCTCCCATATAAAAACCCTATAACAGGTGCTAATATAAACACATCAATATTTCTATTAAGAAGATTTGCTTCATCTAAGTCAACTAAATCTTTCACATAATTTGCATGTTTTCCACTAAATGAAAATGATTTTTCAAACATTGCTCTCCTCCTTAACAATAGTATGAGTTTCTGTTTTCTTATCTAATTCATATAATTTTTCTAATTTAGGACCTAAGACATCCTCGGCATACTTCCAATCTTTATGCATTATAAACATTATCACCTGCTCAGCCACTTCAGGAAGAACCTTAGAAACGTTTGCTACATGATGTTCATCTGCATTTGAAAAAGGAGCATCCATAACTAATGGATATGCTTCTGAATTTACATCATCTAACTCTTTTTCAAGCTTTTCTTTTGCCAAAGCAACTATTCCTGAAATAAATGCAAAACTAGTCACAGTTTCAAGACCTTTAGATTCATCGGCCATACTTTGTAAATCATCAGCTATATCAGGAGTTGTTAAGTCATATTCATACCGATCATCTATAATTATTTTTCGTTTCCCATGGTACATTTCAGAAAAGATTTCATTTACTTTCTTTTGAAGTCTTCTCTTAATATTTCTCTCCATACTTCCATAATGTGTAGATAAAATATTTATAAGGTATTCAGTATATTCAATACAATCTAATATAAATTTATTCTTCTCAGAAGCCGAAGCTAATTCAGCAATATCCTTGTTTAGCCTCTCTATTTCATTTTCTAAATTACCTTGTTTTTTGATTTTAGCTTCTTTATCCTCTATTCGCTTAACTAATTTTCTCTTTAATTCCCTTACTTCCCTTTCATATTTACCTACATCTGGCTTCCCATCAATCTCATTACTAATATTATCATTTCTAGATTCAAGACTAGAAATATCATTCTTATATTCTCTTATCCTTATATATTTCTCTTTAAAAGATTCAAAGAAATTATCAGCAGTATTCTGATAGTGTTTAGCATTATTCATAAATACACGTACCATTGTGCCAATAGATTGAGGAGGTAAATAATTCTTTTGCTTAATTAAATGATTATATGCTTCACTCTCTTCTGCTATCTTTGTCCCACAAATACATTCCCCTCGCTTAATAAGAAAATCAATAGATTTAGCATGCATCTCTGGAATTCCCTCATCTATTACTTCATGTCCTTCTAAAGTTTCAATAGCCTTATACAGTAATGGTTGCATAAAGAACATAGGTGCATTCTTTGAAAAATCTTTAACTAATCTTTTCATTTCTTTCACTTTCTTCTTTTTCTTAATATCTATTTCTCTTTCATTATTCTTCATTTCTTTTTTTAAGTCAGAAGTTGGTTTATATTCTTTTATGATTTCTTCCTTTTTTTCAATTTCACTATTATAATAATCAATAGTTTCATCATAATTATCATTTTCTTCTAAGATCTTTTCATATTCTTCTTGAACTTGATCAAGACTTCTTTTCTTTCTTTCCAACTTATCATCACCAGTAGTGTCTATGCTATTCTTCAATTTACCAATTACACTAGTCTTTTTGCCCCGACTTAAATGAGTAATTGCTGTATCTAAAACATTAAGACCTAATACACTCTTAACAGCATTAGCGATATCTTTTCTTCCATATCTATTATTCTTAGCTAAATTACCAATCCGTTCACCATCAAAGAAAAAATAATCTGCTAAATCTTCAGGTAATATCTTATTTATGGTATTCTTCTGCTCATTATCTTTAACAAAACGCCTCTGACCATTAGGTAATTTATGATGCACCACTAATTCTGCTTGTTTAGGGGTTACATTATTATTTGAACTACATGAATATTCTTGTTTTCTAACAATCTTATATTCAATATCATTATGAATAAGTTCTAATTCTCCTATTACAATTTCATTATCACCGGGTCTCATATCATTAGCTATTTCTAAGTTTAATAAAAAATTAGAGGTTTCAAAATTAGCCTTACCATATAATATCCAATTAAAGGCTTGAATCAACGTCGTCTTTCCACTGGTATTCTTTCCTAAGATAACTATTACATTCTTTTCATTACTATTTGAAAAGGAAATTTCTTGTTTTCCTTTATATTGTCTAAAATTCTTAAGACTTAAAGATTTTAATAACATTTACGTACTTCCTCCTCAATCATTTTTTTAATCTTATCAGACATTTGGCTTCTATTATATTTTTTAGTCTTTAGATTCTCTTTTTCAATCTTTAATATTTTCTTAATTAAATTTGTAGCCTTTTTCTTATCAATATCCATCTTCTTTATACACCCCCATGTAGTTTATCTAAATTATATACATCTTTAAATTTATTAATTAATCTAAAACCTTGACTAGGATTGATTGCTAAGTCCGCAAAATCTTCTATCCTTTTAATCTCCTTTTTTATCAAAGAGATATCAGATTTGATTTCAGACTTAGCCATATTTTTTACATGATTTAATGGTCGTGGCAATGTAATAAAATCATATATTTTAGCAAATTTTTTACCAGAGGCTAACCTCAGTACTCTACCTCGTCTTTGTATATATTCCTTAGGGTTAGTACTACTAGCTAAAATAAATGCTCTTTTAATTTTTGGTATATTAACTCCTTCATCTAAGCATCTTATAGCAATTAGTGCTTGTAAATTTTCTCCTTTAGAAAATTCTTTCTTTAAAATTCCTCTTTCACTTGAATTTTCTTCGGCAGTAAATTTAGCAATCTTCATATCCAAATCATTTCCTAATATACTTCCAACAGCCATAATCTGACGAAGCTCTTTCTCATTAGCCTTACCATCTACATAATCAATATCTGAAACCGTTGTTGCACCACAATAAACTAAAGTATGAGACTCACCTATATAATCAATCATTTCTTCCTTTAAAGCTGATAGTTTATTTTGAGCCCCAGCCACTAATCTCGCTCTCTTGATAGCTATTCTTTTTCCTTTATCATTTAAAACTTTCTTTCCGTTCTTATTTGTAGTAAAACATTTGGCCATCTGCTTTGATAAGCGTCTATATGCATCTAATTCATCCTTAGTTAAATGAACAACAATAGGATAATAATAATACTGAGTTAACTTTTCCTCTTTAATAGCCAATTCCAAAGGATAATTAATACACTCTTCACCAAAATAATCAAATAATTTTTGTGTTCCCTCTGGGTCACCATATCTCTCTATCGTAGCTGATAATGCAAGTCTATAAGGTATGTTAGTATTTAATTTCTTACTTAAATTAAAAGAACCAAAATTATGTGCTTCATCGACTACTACAACAACATTCCCTTTTAAACGATCTATTTGCTTTTGCACAAAATCACTTGCAAAAGTAGCATTAGTTGTTACTAGACAAAAATGTTTAATTACATCCAAACTAAAATCAATAACCACATCTTTTAATCTGTCTTTCCAATCCCTCTGACATGAAGCAGAATATCCTATAATCGGATCCATATTAAATAACTCAATATCTTCAACCCATTGTTCTACTAAATGTTGATAAGGGCAAACTATAATAACAGCCAAACTTCTCTTCTCAGCAAATAATTTAGCAATCGCTGCTAATCCCGTAAACGTTTTGCCGGTTCCAGTTGCCATATTAAAGTAACCTTTAAAGTCTTTATCTACCCAAGAATTTACGGCCTGCTTTTGATAATCATAAAGATCAATTTCCTTAGGAACTTTAGGGTAGTTATCTAAATCAAATTCTAAACTTTCTACCTGAGATTCTTTAAACTCCTTTTTATCTAATTCTTGATCATAATCTTCTTTCATATAAGTCTTTAATTTCTCTATACCCACTGAAGGAAAATCAAAAACAGTAATTTTATTGGTTTGATTATCCCATAAACGATTAAAATCATTTTCTTTTTCAGCAACTCTTTCTAAACTCTCTTTTCCCTTCCAGGAAGAAAAAACATCTATAGATTCAAAATTTTTAGTAAAAGCAGTTGACGACTCATTTAAAGAACCAGTAAATGCAATTTTATTTCCCTGATCATCATAGATCAGACCAATCTTTTCATGATATAGACCAATTTTGTTATCATCTTCATAAAAAGCTAGTTTAATATCTAATAATCCTTTAGCAATCAGATGAGCTAACATGTTTAATCTTTCTTCTTCAAAATAATTAGATGGCTTAGTAAAAGAATCTAGTATAGACCTTTCAAAAATTTCATCTCTATCTTCATATCCCTTATTAATTGCTTCTATATCTTTTTCTTGCAGTTTAGGTGAAGCAATTAATTGAATCTTTCCCCCATTCTTAATAAGTCCTGTAATACCTCGGGAAACTTCAATTAATGATGATGAAGAAAAGAAACCTACAGCTCTTTTATATAATTTTGCATTTTCTAATACAGGTATATAAAAATCATTAACTATATCATCATCAGAAGATCTATATTTTATTTTAAGATTAAGACCTTTAAATCCCATTATAATCCCTCAAATCTTCTAGGCTTTATTAATAGATTTATATTTATGTAAGTCTATTCCTTCTTTCTAAGGATAATAGTTGCTTAAATTGCACTTTATTACATGCCCACTTATAAAAAAATGCTTTTTAGAAAATGATTTGGTCTAATCTTTTCTTCAAAGCATAAACGTTATCTATCGTATTAAAATAACCTACACTAAACCGCACAAGCCCTTCAGGCAGAGTACCTAAAAATTCATGAGTCTTTGGAGCACAATGTAAGCCAGTTCTGACTGCTATATCAAATTTTTCATCTAAGATTTTTCCAAAATCATGTGGAGAATAACCAGATACTTTGACTGCAAGGACATTAAAGTGGTTATCTAAATTTTTTGGTAAGTAGAGAGTTAAATCTATAAATTCATCTAGAACTTCTATCAATTTTCTCATTAATTTCTTGTCATGATCAAATACTTCATCTACTTCTATCTTTTCTAGCCATTTTATAGCTGCATTTAATCCTGCTATAGCTTGAATATTCTGACTACCAGCCTGATACTTAATTGGCAATTCTGTCGGCATACTCTTCTTTTCTGAAGCATTACCGGTTCCTCCATGAATTAATGGTTCAAATCCTGCACTATCTTTATTTACTACAACACCTGCAATCCCAAATGGACCATATAGTGACTTATGCCCAGCCCAAATATAGTAATCAATATTATCTAAATCAAGATTTAATATCCCAGCTGCTTGGGCTCCATCTACCATCATTAATCCATCATATTTAGCTACTAATTCAGCTAATCTGGTGATTGGAGCTATAACTCCACAGACATTACTAACCTGAGAAACTGCTACTAACCTAGGAGATTCACTAACAAACATCTGCTCTAATTCATCCACCTTAAATTCAAAAGTACTATCATTAACAGGTATTTGTCTCAATTTAATATTATGCTTTTCTTCTAAGAAATATAAATTCCTCAATACTGCATTATGCTCAAAAGGGGAGTAGTAGACTACATCCCCTTCCTTCCAATCTATTCCCTTTAAAACTAAATTTATAGCTTCCGTAGCTGAAGAAGTAAAGATAATTTCTTGATTATCATTAATACCAAAAATATTAGCTACTTTATCTCTTGTTTCTCCTATTAAGTTATTAGCTTGATTAGCACTATCATAGGCTCCTCGTCCAGCATTAACTCCATGATTACGATAAAACTTATCCATAAATTCATAAACTTCTTCCGGCTTTGGATAAGTCGTTGCAGCATTATCAAAATAGATCATTTTATCCCTTCCTATTCAAACATCATTTTTAATAAATTAACTAATATCTGTTGTTTCTCTTGGTCAGAAACAGCATTACCTATATCTTCAAAACTACTTTTTACTTTATTCTCTAATATTTGGGCTAATCCTTCTAATTCAACTTCTTTAAAGTTCCTTTCATACTTTTGTCCATCTACATCAACTAAAGCAAATTCATAAGTACTTTCTTTTTCTATATCTGTAGTTATTTTATGTCCTTCAACTTCACCTTTAATCTCTTGAATACTATTTAAGAAATCATCTTCAATATTATCATCCCAATCTTTAATGTCAAATCCAGTTAAAGTTACAGCCAATTCTTTTAATAACTGTTCCTCATTCATTTCACTAATCTGTAATTTTCTCAAAATATTTAAGAAAGCATTAATTTCTCGACTATAAGTATAATTCTTAGTCTGTTCTTCTAAGGACTGATACCAAGAGCTTAGACTTGCTTTAAAGCCTTGATTACAATTCTCGGTAAACTCATCACATATTTCTATCTGTAATCTAGTTACTAATTGACTGTAGGCTTGGTTATGCTCTTTAACGAAATCATAAATTATTTCTTCTAGATCATCTATATTTTCTGAAGCTAGATTAGAACCTATTAGTTTCTTAGGCATAACTTCTAATAAAACTTTTTGAATTTCTGAAGTTCTGCGATTAATTATCTTACTTAATTTTAAAGAATCTTTAGAAATCATCTTAGTTTCTCGAGCATACTTCGGTAAAGCCTGATACCATTCTTTAATACTAATATATATTTTCTTTAATCTATTAACTTCTTTAGAATTGTCATCTTTTAGTCTATTACTGAACAACTTTTCTAAAAAAGTAATATACTCTTCTTTAGTTTCATCCCAAGCAATACGTTCTAAAGTAAAACGTGCTGGATACTTATTAATATCTTCAAATAGTTTAACATTTATCTCTCTTTCTTCATCATTATGTCTAATAGCAACATTCTTTAAATCATCATTAATCCTTCCTGCTGTCATCAAAAGAATCGGCATAACTCCTAATCTAAGCCCATAAGGAGGACGCCGCAATCTATCATAGATTTCTCCAATATTCTGCTTCTTATCAGATTGATATGACTTTTGTAATATCTTCATTATCTCTTTTAAATTAGAGTCAAGTTTATAATTAATAGCTTCTTGCTCTTTTAAAGGAGAAATCGTTAACTGTTTATTAGAATTAACTTTATCTGAATCAACCTCTTTATTAGATTCATTATTAGATAACTCTGAGTTGAATTTCATTACTCCTAAATCTTCATCAACTTTTTGTAATAAATTAGTCTTAATAAAAATAGTTCGATAGATCAAAAAGCTTGGTCCATAACCTGAAATACCTAACCGTTCTTTCAAATCATTGAACATTAGTGATTCCACTACTTCTTTTCGAGCCGCTCTCTGAGGAGCAGTAATCCTATTTTTAATAATTAATTCATTATTAATCTTTGGCGTCTTATTAAAGACTCGCAAACAAATATCTGAAACTTTTTCACAAAGTCTTCGTCTAGAATTGATATCAAAATCAATTTCATTATTGTAATAATAATGAGCATTATTATGCTGTGGTTCAATAAATTTATTTAGCCTATTATCTATTAATTGTTTAGTCTCTTCAATATAAAGATTTAACTCTTGTTCAGCTAAAGAATCTTTAGCTAAAAATTCTTTATCTTTTTTAAGCAATAATTGAGCATCAAAATCCCGTAATAAATCATCTATTCCTACAGGTTTTTTAGGAACTACAAATATTATCCGCCTAGTCTCTTCTGGACTAATATTATTTAATATCTCAACAGCTTCTTCAATCTCTTCTTTAGAATTTAATAAAAGGTAAGCAATTGCTCCATCTATATAACTCTTTTCTTCATATTTAACTAAATATTCTTCCCAATTATCTATCTGCTTAAGTTCTTCTAAATAAAGATACTCAGTAACAAAATATCTCCTTATTTTATATAGATCATTATACTTTTTAGGAATAACAGGAGAGGGTTTAAAATAATCATTTAATAGATACTTTCCTGAAAAGTTAGTACTTCTTTCTACTCTTTTTTCATTAATCTTTCTCCTAAAATCAATATCGCTACCTTCAAAAAATTTAAACTGTTCTAAGCTCTTACGATATAAGATAATCTTATCTTCAATTAATCCATTAATTAAATTCTCAAACTCATCATCATTTAAATAATCTAATGCAAAGCCTAACATTTCCTTAGAAGGAGAAAATTCAGTAAAATTATTAACTGCATAAATAACTCCTAAACTTTTAATGAAGTTTATCTTATCTTCTTCACCACTACTTACTTTCTGCAAAGCTCGTTGTGAATCAGCCCACGCTTGATGAACTTGGGTATAATCAAACTCTTGTTTCATTAATTCTTCAAAATAATCATAAATACTTGATAAATATACAAGTGGAAAATTATTAGAGTGAGACTTATTAAGAAACTCCCCTAGAGTATTCTGTTCATCAGTCGATAAATAAGTAAAGATAGTACGCTCATTTTGAGCAACTTTTTGAGATAACTTAGGTAATAATGCCGTAGTTAAAGGGTGCAAAGGATAGCAACCTTCTAATATATATTCTTCCTTTTCTTCTTGATTATAATTAGGATAAAGATTTAATTCTTCTAACTTTCTTTCATAAAAATCAAATTCTGGTTGATAGTTATCTTTAAAAGTTTCCCAAGGTTTCTCTTCTTTTAAGATTACATTCGACATTAGTTCAAAAATCTGACTTGAATATTGAGTAATATCTAATTCTTTAAATCTACCTTCAATCTTCTTCCATTCATCAACTTGGTCTTGAGATAGATTAGTAGTATACTGTACTAAGTTCTTATGAGAAATTAATAATAGATGTACTTCATTCTCATCGCTACGGGTAGTCATTTCAGCAAAATCTTGCAATACTTTCCCATCAAAGGCATCTATATTATCCTCAAGTAACTTATTAAACTCATCATATAATATATATATTCCTTGATAACCTTGTTTCCGAATCTCCCTACTAACCTCACTATAAATTTCATTTAAATCACAACCATAAAATGAATTAAAGTTACCACCAGAAGTTAAATCAGGATAATGCTCTACAAAAAAGTTATAGTTTTCTTGATCAAAAGCTTCTATCTGTTCTTTGAAATCAGTGATTGTCAATCCTAATTCATTTTGCAGTACTTTTTTAAATCTTTCATATGTAGATGAATATTCTACTTGCCATTGTTCTAATTTATTTATAACAGATTTAAAATGTGTTTCAGGAAAGATATCTTCCAAACCATTAGCTGCTAATGCTTCTTCTAAGCTTGATAACATATTCTGTTTAAAACTATCATTATTAGTTGTTGGTAAAACCAATAAATAAGGATCTTTTTCTGTAATCTCTTTTTCCATTCTATTAGCTAATTGACTATCGAACTTAGCTATATTACTAATTAAATTATTATAATTTTCTGGATTATCTTTATTAGATAATAAAGTTCCTAATACCATAGCAAATAAAGATTTCCCTGTACCATAAGCCCCCATAAGTAGATGGGCCCTACTAACAGAATCTTTTGGAAAAGACTCAAAGATTTCTCTAAATAGTTGAATATTCTTAGCCGTAGGAATATAAGAATCTATCTTCTGAAAATCATTAAGATCAAATTTGATATTTACAGAATATTTAAATCGTTTTGCTGTTTTAATGAATGATAAATTCTGTTTTGTCATAGCCTATCACTTTCCCTTTATTTTTTTATTCCATAATAATCTTCTAATACTTTATCTTGAGATAATTCTCGTAACTGGATAGAATTTAATCCAGCATGCTTGTCTAAATGCAAATATCCAATTTCTTGTAGTTTTTCTAAATATTCATATAATAAACTGATATTTAATTTAAATAGTCGTCCAATTGAGTTCTCTTGATTTAATACTTCTTCTACATTAACAGATTTAGTTCCAGCTTCTAAACTTAATAATAAAGAATAGAATAATATTCTAGGAGGTAAAGTATCAATACTTGGCCTATTCACTGCATACGTGTCTGTGTCAACTTTAGTAATTAATTTTAATTCACTAAAAGGTGACTGTAATGAATCCTCTGGAGAATTATTATCTTCTGGATCATATAGATACATTCTTTTAAAAGTATTAAAATCTTTTTCTAATGAACTTTTAGCTGGAGGTTCTTCTCCAGTTCTCCTAATGTAATTAATCAACTCTTCAACAAATAATTCTTTATCAAATTCTAAATAATTAAAGTGATTAAAGAACCAATACCAAGTTGTAGCAACCTCTTTATTTCTACATAAATTAAAATGTAATAGCCAAAAAGTAGATGGATCTTCGAAATATTCATCATAATTCAAAACTATCCCAGTTAATTCTTTTTTCTCTTGAATTTTTTGCCGATTAGAATCATAATCCTCTTCAGTCAAACCAGTGACCTGTAACCAATACCTCAGAGAAGAAATCATATTTTTACCTATCCCCAATTCATCCATTGCTGGAATCGTTTCTAAAAATATATGATTATTCTTTTCAATCGCTTTCAATCCTTTACGTAACCAACCGGTCCTAATATGAAAAGTTTCGTGTCGTGCAAAACTATAACTCATTTTCATCCCTCACTAATATATATTTACTGTCCCTTTATCTTCATCGTTTTAGTAATTAAACACCCACGATTAAAATGAGCGATACACTCCATACACCTAACACAATTTGTTTCATCAATTTGATAACCATCTTTTAAATCTATTGCATCATATGCACAAACATTAGCACAAGCAGAACAATTAACACAAAATTGATACTTCCTTAATTGACATTCTATACGTTGAAATAATAATGTAACATATTTATCTTGTAAAACTTGTACCTTAAGCTGCTTTTTTCCTAGATTACCCTGTAATTTAAAACGGGGCTCCTTAGTTTTATAATCTAATATATATACCTCACCTAACATTTCATCACCGAGTTCTTTATTAATAATACCAAATGGTTTAAAGAATTCATATAATCCTTCATTAATAGGACGTTTTAGATCATAATTCTTAGCATTATCTCCTAAACCACAAGGTTTAGCTTCTAATTTAATATTTCCTGTATTTACACCAGCACCACCTTGTCTAGCTTTCCACTTTCCTGTATCTACATATACCTCTGGATCAGGTTTACCTATCTTTTTTGAAAATTCAATTAAGAAATCACGCCACTCCCTAGAACGTTCTTCCATAAATATCTTACACAAGAATTCAGACCACTTAGAATTATTAGGACAACACCAACAACCTACCCGAGCAAAGCCTAAGCGATAAGCATAATTAAAGTCTATTCCTCTTGTTAAAAGATAAAGCCAAACATCCGCATCATGCCAATCAACAATTGGTGAAATCACTAATTGTTTAGAAATTTTCGGACTTTCTGTAATCTTATCATAATTACTTCGACTTATTGATTCTGAACGCCTTACCCCATAGAAAGTAAGAATTTTTTGCTGCCCAGCAATCTGTCTAAATAACTTACCGATTGGACCAGTCTTAAAAATAGTACAGCACCACCGCATCACTCGAGTTGGTGGTCCAAATTGATTAGATAATTCCATAAAGTCCTGATTTGAAGTGTCTACAGGAAGAAAAGGAGGACGTTTAGGTCGCTCCTTTAGCCGCTGTACATATTCATAGGTATAAGGAAACTCTAGTGTTGTGTCACCAAAAACATGTAAAACATCTTGAGTATTTAATGCTCTAGTTACAAGATCAGAAACTACTGTGGAGTCTTTTCCACCACTAAAGGATACTAGGCTTAACCTTTGCTTAAAAACTTTCTTTACTCTTTTAATAAAGTCAATAGCATTCTTATCTATGTAATTAAAATGATCTTTATTAACTTCAATAAATTTAGAAAAATCTATTTTTTTATTACTACCTTTAACTCTTTTTTGAATTTTAATAATCTTCTCATCTAAATTATCTACCTCATATAACTCACTTATTACTATATCACTAGACTCACCGTTAATAATATATCGATTACCAGCCCCGTTCCAAATATTTTCTTCTGTCAAATCTTCTTCTAAAAGAATACTGAGCATGATCCGTTCTTCCATAAATACTGGTCTAATATCTTTACTTATATAATGAACTTTAGTACCACATTCAGGACATGTATGTTCCTTTGAATCCTCTTCAAAATTCTGTAAATCATGCATTTTATAATCAGCATATTTAATAGCTATTTCTTTAATATACTGAGGGCATTTCTCACCATAGATTTTATTTTGAATTCGGTTAAAGATTTCTTCAATAGAATCCTTACTACGTTTGTTCTTGATAGCTTGATTGACAATTGATTTCAAATCAAGCAATTTAGAATAGTCTCTTGGATTACCTTGTTCTAAAACTTCTTCAACTCCTTCATCTTCTAAATCAAAATAAGGATTAAACTTAACTTTATTATTATTTTTATTTGCTGTATATAAGATTGGAACCTCACAATTCTTACACCAAAATATCTGCATATATATATCACCTAATTTTACTTATTCAATGTTGATATTAAATATCCTGCTAGATTAATAAGATATAATATTTAATATTATGAAAAACTACTAATAATTTGTTATTCATAGTAAGAGAATTTTATTTGCAAAAAATAACTTTTATATGTTTAATATTAACTTAAAAGTTAATATATATAATTGCTTTCTTAAAAATAGTATAAAGAATAAAATTAAAAATTAATATTAATGTTAGTATTTGATGATAAATTTTCAAACTCTACTCTAATCTTTCTTTTTATCTGTTTAAATCTTTCTGCTAAAAATTCTTTATAGAATATTTCATTAGCTACATATTCATCTGCTATCCTTTCATTTGGTAAACAATGTCTTTCTTTAGATAATCCAGATACTTTATCTAAATAATTATTAATAGCCATACTTGAAATACTTTTATTAGTACCCTTTAATATAGGAGTTAAATTTAATGGACTATTCAATATATGATCTTTTTTATCTCTTAACTTTGTTTCTGATTCTTTTACCTTATTTATTAAATCTGAACCTAATGGAATTATATGATGAAATTCTACATCTATATCATTCTTAGAAATCTTCCAAGCAGAAATTCGTTTGTTATTCTCTAAAAGATCATTAGGACATCTGCTTAATAAGTATTGACGAATTGTATTTTTGATAGCATTTGGAACATCATCATTATTAATTAAGGTGTTCTTATCTGAGTAATCAGTAAAGTTTAAAAACCTACCTCTATATTCTTCCATAAAATCTTCAAGTTTTTGAGTATTATCGTTAATGATAACTTCATACAATAATTCTATATCTTCTAAGCAACGTTTATTTTTATTATCCCTATATGTTCCGCTGAATAAAGAATACCAATACCAAATTTCTAATAAATTTAATTTCTCTTCCTCTTTATAAATGGAAACTCCATGGTCTAACATTACATAAGCAATAGGTAATAACATTAGTTTATAAGATAAATCATTTATACTTGTAATTCCACATCTAAACTGTAAAAACATCCCTGTATTAATTAATGCCTCTAAAACCTCAAAAGTATTATTATTAATCTGTTGAGCTTTCAAATCTAATATTTTATCCTTTTTAAAGAAATCTCCCTTAATATTCTCTACATTTGCATAATCCTCTAAATAAGAAACTACTGATAATAAATTCAAATACTGATCTTTAAACTTTTTATACATATCTTTGCTAGTATCAAAGTATACCAATGTAGGCGTCCAATTTTCTGGCAAACTCATCATATCATTTGTTTTGAAAGCTTCATAATTTGCTTTTTTTATCTCATTTTTCAATTTACTTCTAATTGCATTTCTAAGTGACTCTTTTTCATCATTATATATTCTATGACCATCTGTAGATTTATCTGCAGCCTTTGCTACTATTAAATCAAAAGTATCTAACGCAGTTCCTCCAGAATTTATATTCTCAAAAATAGGAATAGCTCTTCCTTTTTCTTCAGAAGGAACCTTAATAATATGTAAATCCTGTGCAAATCGCCCTTTTAAATAATCATATACATCTTTAGTCCAATCAATCACTTTTGGATATACTTCTGGATCAGTTCCATGTTTGTTAATAGCGATTTTTTGCAAGATCTTATAAATAACTGTATCTCTATAATTTATTTCTGTTTGATAAATCTTTTCACTATATGTCTCTGTTAGAAAGAATAAAGGAATTCTTTTTTCTTTAACGGCATTTCCTATTACTCTTTCCCTATACTCTTCTTTAGATAAATTATTCTCCAGTTTATAAAGTGGATTATACCATTTATCTTTACTTTTAGTTCTATTGACCTTTTCATATGTAAACATTTCCTCAATATCTTGAGGTTCAGTATATTTATACTTATATTCATCAAATTTAAGATCTTCAAAATTAAAAAATTCTTCTGCATCCTCATCTTCGATTTTAATAAACCATCGCCTTCTTATCTTTCCAAAGGTATTCGTATGTTCAGTTTTAAAATCATTTATATTCTCATTATTTTCGAAAATATCCGTAAATATTGATTTTAAAGTCGTTATTCTTTGTTGACCATCTAATAGAAATTCTACGTATCTTGGTTTAATTTCTTCATAATCAATAATCCCTTTTTTCTTTCCTAGTTCTTTAGATGGATATTCATCTTTAGGACCTTCTAAAAATAAAAAACTTCCAATCGGCAAACCTACAAAAAATGATGCTAATAAAGCTTTTTGATCACTCTTTCCCCATACAAATTCTCTTTGAAAATTAGGTAATAATAATTTCTTTTCATTAAGATTTTTAAATATATCTACTAATTCTATAGATACACTAGAATACCCCATATCAGTTTTCTCCTTCCTTTGCTATATAATGCAATCTTTAGAGTATTATCAGAAATAATATTTTAAAATTAATCCTTACTATACTATTACACTATAAAACCACTAATTTCCTGTTTCAATAATATAATTTTTGTTCCAAAATAAGTCATTAATTCTAATTAATCTATTATATAGTGTCTAAAGATACATAATATTATTTAATTATACACCCACGATTTTAATAAAATAACCAAATTATTAATCCAAAAGAAAAAACATACTTTATATATAAAGTATGTTTATCTGATTTCCTTTATCATTCTTTATTCTCATTTATTTACACCTGATCAAAAAAACAAGGCCTTCTTTCTAGCCAATAATCTCTTATATCATCTGTAAAACGCTCATTAATTGAATCTCCCTTACTACTTAATTTCCTTTTAGCTATTTCCTTTGCTAATCCAGCTTTTTTCATTAAATATTCGTGCATTTTAGGATAATAAATTCTTAACTGCCTTAGCTTACCAGGTGTATGAGAAATAGGTAAAGTACAAGCCCAACAGCCACTTCTTATGCTCCTATCTACTAGATGACCACATATAGATTCTGTATATCCATATTTAGTGTAGTTTTGCACTTCATTATCATAAACTTGAGGATATCTAATGTCATATTTTTCAATATAATCCCATACATCTTTAACCCTCCACCATCCTATTGGATGACATTTAACTAAACCATATCCTTTATGCTTATGTTTTAAAGAGTATTCTCTAATATTCATATACCTTCTGTCACTTTCAAATGCTGTTAATCCATCAAACATTAAATCCCAATTATTTTTCTTAATTACACTTTTAGTTGGTTTTTTCTTAAGATAGTAACAACAAACACTATTAGCTCGTTTACTTCTATCCGAGCCATCTAGTCCTGGAAAACCGTAATGATCAACTATATTCCAATAATTTGGATTTTTAATCTCTACTTCTCCATTATCTATATTAGCAGGCCTTGTTTCAATAATATTTAAATCCCATTTATCTTCTAATTCATCTTTTACTTTATAAATATCTGGATAATGAAGTAATGTGTTATTCCATAATACATCAAACTTTTTATCTAATTTATCGGCTACTCTTTTAACTAAATGTAAAACTGTTAGCGAGTCTTTTCCCCAACTACAAATCACTACTATTTTATTATATTCTAAGAATAAATTTCTTATTAAATTCAGTGCTTTTCTTTCTAATTTTAATATTTTCATCTTAACTCTCCTTATAAAGTATTATACTCTTCAAATCCATATAATTAATAAGTATAACTAAACAATTTATCAATGGTACACATCACTTTTTATACGTTATTTACGTAAATTATAAGTAAAAAATATCACCTCACTATATATAAATTTCAAAATATACGTATTGATCTAGTTGTTCTTCTATTTAATTTTACTATCTTATTATTTATTGTACATTATTTACGTAAAATAATCAAAAGCAGTTATGCCAATTAACCTTTTTTATACGTAAATAACTAACAAAAGCTCTAGCATAATCTATCTTACATGTAAATTGAATATTATTTTCCTTTATTTTTCTATATGAAAATAGTATAATATATTTGAAACATAAGGAGGAAGCTAAATGACTATTGGAGAGAAAATTAAATCAATAAGAAAAGAAAAAAAGCTAACTTTAAGAGAACTAGCTAGCAAAACTGATATTTCACCTTCTTTTATTAGTGATATTGAAAATAATCGTAGTAATCCATCATTAAATAGACTCAAAGATATTGCTAATGCTCTTAATACAAGTGTTAGTTATTTATTAGGAGAATGTGAAAAGCAATATGATGGAATCCCTCATAAAATTAGAGAGGCAATCTCAAATAACCCAAAACTTTTAGAGCTTTGCAAACATTTATTTTTAAGAAAGGATTTACAATTAATGATTAAACAAACTAAAGATCTCAATTCAGAAACTGTTCATCAAATTATAGACATTATTAAAGTAATTAAGAATAAAGAACATAAGTAATATCACATCGTCAAAATTCAACCCCCAGCTTCAATGACATCTAGAATCTACTCTTTTAACAGTTAATTATTAAACCTATCTGGAAATATGTTATTCCTATCAATTTACCCCTCCCCCAAAGCCTTATCTAACCTTATCCTGCCATTGTGAATAATGCCGAGTATATTTAGGCGTACATACACTCACATCTATATCATACTCTTCTAAGACCTTAAGCTGATTACCAAATCGGTCTCCATCAAAACTCGTAATTACAATTTTATAATTTTGTTCTAACTCTCGACATTTTTTATATAATTTATTCCGATTCTCCTCACTAATATCCTCATATAATTCTATATGGTCTGTTTCAAAATCATCAAAATACTCCTCGGCTAGCTTACATAATTCCTCATCCTTTAATACATAGATTCCTATCATTAATAAGGCATCTTCTAATATATTCTCTAAAGTAGGAATCCAGACAATTTTATTTTCTTCTTTTTCCTCAGAAAAAATATTCTCGGGCATTAACATCCAGGCAGGCCGACTATTTTCCGATAAAAATAAATAATGACTCGGGTTAATACCTCCCTGATTGGGGTGACTCCCACCTACTAATATCTGTGCTGTTAAAGTCGCCACTATGATCATCTCCTTATATCTAATCTAATTCATCATCACTTCTTAAGACTCTAATCCCTTCACTTTCTCTCTTTCAATTTAACCCTATCTTCCCGATCAATAAGCATAACTTATTACTTTAGCAAAAAACTTATTATTAAAGCGCTTAGTTTTTTCTTTTCAAACTTCCTCAAACTTCAATCACATTCCCACCAAATAACTCAGCAGTCTCCGGATCACAAGTCGTAAAGATCACCTGATTATTCTTAGCAAAATCATTAATTACTTTCACTGCTGCTTCCTTTCTAGCTGGATCCAGATCAACCAGACAGTCATCTAAAACCACAAATCCAGGCTCCTCATCATAAAGATATTCTAATAATGCAAATCGAAAAGCTAATGCAACTCCTGCATAAGTACCAGCTGAAAGCAATTCTAGAGGTAACCCTTTATCCTCCTCGCTCATTACTTTTATATCAAAGTTCTTATCAATGACTCCTACTTCATAATTATGATCCGTCAAAGTCTGTAGATAATCACTGAAAGATTCTTTTAGTGATCCAAATGGATCTTGGTCCATCTCTTCTTCCGCCTCTTTAAATGCTTCTTCCACTCGTAAGATAGCATTTGCCTCCTTCAACTGCTTTCCATAATCTTTTTGAGCTTCTTCATAACTAATCTGTAATTCTTCATAAGAACTATCAGGAAGCTCATCTTTTTTTTGATAATAATCAGTCGTTTTATTACTAATATTATCTTCAATCTTATCTTTTTCTTTACGTAACTGGGTTAAATGTCTCTGAAAATCCTCTGCTTTTTCAAATTTTTCTGGTAAAGGAGTTAATTGATCTAACTCCTTCTCTTTAGCTTGCTTTTCAGTCTTTAAATCTACCATTTTATCTAGGATTTCATCACTATTATTGTATTCTTCTTCCCACTCTTCTATCTTACTTTTTAAAGTAGATATTTCATTTCTAAGATCTAATCTATCTTCATCTTTAAGCTTCTTTAATTTAGTTTCTATATCTTCTCGTTGGTTAACATTTAATTTCGATTCACCTATCTCCTGTATTAGTGCATCCTGCCTAGACTGCAATTCTTGATAATCTCTTCCATCTAATAATTGTATTAAATTACTTTCTTCATTCTTAAGTTCGCTTTTCTTATCTCTCAACTCTTTTTCCTTAATTCTAGCATCCTCTAAATCATTTACTCCTAGACTTTGGAGTAATTCTTCTTTCTTATCCCCTGCTTCCTCTAACTCCACTTTCTTTTCTACAAAATCTACTTCCCCAGCTCTTATCTCCAACTCCAAACTATCCTCTACTTCTATCTTTAAATAAGCGTTTGCTTTAAACTCTGCTCCCGCTTCTATTTCTTCTTCATCATCTAAGCCAGTAGTAATTTTCACTTTAGAATTGGATTTATTTAAACTACCTATTAGAGTAGCTGATTCAATAGTAGTCTTGCTTTTTAAAATCGTATCACTTAAATCTTCAAGCTGTTTAAGCTGCTCCTCATTTATCTCCGGAAGCTTTTCTATTTCTTCTTTTAATTCTTTAATATTCTTTTTACAGGCATCTACCTTCTCTAAATCTTTTTCAAACTCTATTTTGCTTTTTATTTGATCTATAGTCTGTAAAGACTCTTCCATCTCATCTATTCTCTCATTTAGTTCCTTTAATTTTTCTTCTTGATTCTTTAATCGCTCTTCTTTTGTAGGCCATTCTTTAGCAATTTTCTTTAGGTCTTTCACTTTAGTAGTTATATTTTCTAACTTAGGTTCTATCTGACCTCTTTTCAAGATATCAGATTCTAATTCAGCCAATTTATTTATTTTTTCTGTTAACTCTTTCTTTTCTTCTTTCAAATCATTTAATTCAGAGCTTACCTCTTCAAACTCTTTCTCAATTCTTTTAGCATCTTCTTTCTTCTGTTTTAATTCTTCTTTTTTATAAAAACTATCAATAACCTTGCCAGTTCCTTGAATATATTTATTATGAATACCTCGATTATTCTGTGGTCTGGAATTTTTAACATCCCATTTAGCCAATAAATCTTTTTTCTTATCTGCAATTTTATCTCTTAACTTATCAGGAGAAACTCCATCTAATTTCATTACCGCTTTCCTGATTATTTCTCCCAATTGATTAGTAGTTTCATCATCGTCAATTATCTGCTCTATAGTATCTTTTAACGTCTGTTGTTTAGTAAAGATTAAATTCTCATAAGTTTTCTCTCCAAACTTAAATATATCATTTAATCTCGCTTTTACATTTTCCGGTTTAGTAATTTTAGCACCATCATCTGGTTCAAACTCTACATAATGATCATTACCCCATCTTTTATTTAATATATATAAATCCCTATCATATTCAATTTTTAACTTTCCATTTATGTAATCCCCACCAAAGTGTGGTAAGAAGTTATCTCTAAAATTTATATCTTCTGTCTTTCTTCTCCCTACTTTAGCATCTTTAAATAGAGTAGCTTGAATTGCATTAACCAAAGTGCTCTTTCCGGATTCATTAGGTCCTAATACCACATTCAAACCATCTACAAATGATAAGCTAGAATCTTTTAAACCAGCAAAAATCTCAGATTCAAAATTAATTATCTTCATTATTGAACCTCCTTAATCAATTCATAGGCAACTTGTAATGCTTCCTCATCGTCTTCTTTTATTACCAGCTTCTTTAAAAATTGATGTGGGAAAGAGTTTTGACTAAACTCCTCATCTATTACATTTGGAGTAATATTAATCTTTAATTCCGAATCATATCTTTTGAAATAAGCTAGATTTTTTTGCAACTCCTTATAAACCTCTTCTTTTCTATTAAACAAATCTTTATCAATTCTACCCTTTAATTTCAAGCGGACTAAACTAGTTTTAGTATATTTGTCTAAAATTTGTTCTTTAACATTCAAAAGGTCATCTTCATCAAAAATCTTATATTCCAATTCAGCAAATTTATAAGTACCCGGTTCAATAACTTGTGCTTTAACTTCACCTTTATCATCTAATTCTAATAAGAATGCATTACCTGCATGCCTGCAATCCATTCCATCAGCCTCTGGTGTCCCAGCGTTAAATATACTCTGTCCTGTAATAGACTTCTTATCGGTCTGTGGATAAGGTACATGGGTATGTCCCAATAGCCACAAATCTAAATTCAGCTCCTCTAATTCAGAACGGTTCATATTAAAGTACTTCTTTTCTAAATCAGGCGAATAACCTTCCAAAGCTCCGTGAGCTATTCCTATCTGCCATTTACTTTCCTTCTCACTATCTAAATTCTTGATCCAATCCAGATTATTAACTCCTGCTTCTGAGTGTTTAGAATCACAATAGGCAGGATAGACACTGAGATCCAGACCATAATCAGTTAAATCAAAAACCTTATTTTCATTAAGTAAAACCAAGTTGTCGGTTAATTCTTTTTCAAAAAACCTCCATAAATCTACCACTCCATCATCATAATCATGGTTTCCAGGCAAGAGTAAAAGCGCCGAACCACTAAACTTTTTCAAAATATTCAGTACTTGATTTTGATCTCTCTTAGCCACATTAACCTTATCAAATAAATCTCCAGCAATCACAAATAAATCAGCTTCCTCCTCATTAGCTAATGTAACTAAATTTTCTAATACTTCAAATCTAGCCTTAACTAATTGTGGACGTATATCATCAGGATAATTATTAAACCGCATACCGATATGTAAATCTCCAGTATGTAAAATCTTTACTGATTCCATCTATAAACCTCCTTTTAATTTGCTGCACATCCTAATATTACCATATTAGGTAAGACGATAATTGTCCCACCTCCAGAATTAATCAATTTTTATTTATAAACCTCTAACATACCTTTGATCAACTCCTGCAGCTCTTGACGCAAACTTTTAGGTCTTAATACTTCAATATTCTTACCCTGAGATAATAGCCATATCTTAAGCCCATATTCACTATAAACCTCGGCTTTAATTATACAACCATCGTCAGTCTCTTCTATTACTTCTGCTGTCGGTAGTCTATCTAAAATATGTTCTATATTTTTACTATAATACTTAAACTCTATCCTTGATAGCTCTCCATTAAACATAAATTGAACTCGTTTTCTAAATTCACCAGGCTTAAAACGTTCTAAATAAGGAATGCTAAAATTTTCATCTTCTACTGTATAACCATTAATTCTATCCACCCTAAATACTGTTGGATGATCATAATCTCGATCAGACATATAAGCAATTAAATAAAAATAAAAATCAGCTAAATATTCGCGAAGACTCCCTATATACCTTTGAATAGTTTTGCGACTCACATTAAATCTCTTCATTTCTTCTTTTGTTTTAATTACTTCCCCACGTTGTAATCGCTCAAAAATATGTAAAAGATTTAATGACTTAGAATAATCTATTTCACTCATGTTAATAATCACCTCATATTTATTCCTGCATATGAAATAATTGGATGTGAGATGTTGATAATCCTTTTAAAGGAAATAAAAAAGACTCCTGCAAGATACAGAAGTCATTCGTACTATTTATTAATATTTTTACTCTTCACCTTCACTTGCTTCCCAGAAAAAGCCATACCTATCTCTAAAACACCCGTCACTCCTTGGCTCAATAATTCTTGAGCATAATTTCGTTCTTCTATCTGCTTAAGAGCAGCATTGACCGCTGTCTCTAAATCCTCGTTTTGATGCTGATTTAACTTTTTAAACTCAATTACTATTCCTAATTTACTCTTATTCTCAGGAATAATCATCACATCATAACGACCATAACCGCTTTCTCGATTAGATTTTACTTTATATCTATCACGAAGGTTCAAAAGCAGTCCTAAAACAAAAGCATGGTATACCTTTTCTGGTTCATCCCCACCTACATCAAAACTACTCATACTATTTATAACAAATTCTTTAAAAACAACTGTAAAAGTTTCTATATCACCTGTGGTTAAACTTTTTAACATCAGCTTAAGATTTTGACTAGTAATCTTATCTTCAAACCAATTTAAGATTATCTCTTCATAGATGTATTTTACTTCCTTATTAGGAATATCTAAATCACAATAAAGCCTTGCTTCCTCCATATATTTATTTTTAGCTCGAAGATACCCACTTAATAAAAGAAAACTCCATAATGAACTCCCTTTTTTATCTATATCGCCAAAGACAATATTTTCATCAATCTTCTTTTTGACTGTCTTTCCCTGAATTAATAATTCTAAATCACCCTTTACCTCACTATCTCCTTCTATTACTAATTTTCTAATTAATTCATTACCACTAGTATTTATCCAATAAGGCTTAAGTTCTCCTTCTTTTCGAATGCAGGTCATTATTGACCAGGGATTATAGACTATATTTTCACCAAATGAATATCCGTTATACCATTCTTTAACTTCATTTGATTTATAATTTAAATTATAATAATCTAAAATATCTTTAACTTCTAATTCTAGAAGCCCAAAATATTTATCATACTCTTTATCTAAAAGAGTATTAACTACTAAATTGTTAAGTCCAGAAAAAATACTTTCTTTAGCTACACGTAAGATCCCAGTTAAAACCCCTTTAGCTAAATTAGGATTACTTTTTAATCCACCACTTAATAGACTACGCATGAAACCAACAACTTCCTCATAAAACCCATTCATATAACCGCTCTTTATTGCTTGATCATATTCATCAATTAAAATCATTACCTTTTGTTGATGATATTGACTAAGATGTTCTGATAAGTTCTTTAAACTAAATTGATAAGCATTTAGATTAGCACTTAAATCCATTATCTCTCTATACTCTTTCTCTTCATATTCCAATAAGAGACCAGCATCTAATAGATAACTATGTCTTTTATATTCTTTAGCTATTATCCGCTTAAGATTAGCAAAACAGTTTGACCAATTATTTGCTTTAACATCTTTAAAATCCAAATGAATAATTGGGTATTTATTCTGCTTTTCTAAATATCTCTGCTCAGCATCTTTAATTTTCAAACCTTGAAAAAGATCTATATTATCTCCGTCTTTGATCCTTTTTTCGAAAAAATAATGTAACATTGATAAATTAAGCGTCTTACCAAAACGCCGTGGTCGTGCTAAAAGGATTACTTCTGCTGATTCATCTATTATCTCTTTAATAAATAGACTTTTATCAACATAGTAATACCCTTCTTCTTTTATCTTTTTGAAATCGTCAATACCGATAGGAAGCTTCTTCATTTATCTTCCTCCTTACAACTATACTCGTTATATTATTATACCATAAAAAACCAAAAATTAAAAAATAATGAGCTATTAATTCTAAACTTCCTATTTAAAAAACTAAAAATCTACTGGCTTTACATTTAAATTGTAAAACCAGTAGATTATACATGAATTACTCATTAAAATGGTACATCAATATCCTCTTTTCCACCTTGGCTTTGATTATTATTAGCTTTTTGTCCTTGATTATTACCTCCACCATTACCTTGTCCATAATCTAAGAACTGTACATTATTTGCCACAACTTCCGTAACTTTTCGCTTCTGGCCTTCATCAGTCTCATAACTTCTAATCTGTAATCGTCCTTCCACAGCAACTTGTCTTCCTTTTTCTAAGTAATTAGCACAATTCTCCGCCTGTTTTCTCCAGACTACAATATTAACCCAATCGACTTCTCTTTTTCCTTGTTGATTAGTAAACGACCGTTCTACAGCTATACTAAAATTACAGACCGCTGTTCCATTAGGCGTATACCTAAGCTCCGGATCTTGTCCAAGTCTTCCAATCAAAATAACCTTATTCATTTCACATCTCTCCTTGTTTTTATTTTAGTTATTTGTCAACTATTTAAACCTCAACTAACCTTTCTCCTTTGTCAGCTTCAGTAAAGTAAAGGTATCCTTTCACTTCCTCTTGTCCAGTCATCTCCCGTACAACCTCTTGATAAATCTCAATCTGTTTTTGATACTTTTCAACCAACCGGTTCACATAACCCATATCATCAATTCGATTCGTCTTCCAATCTATGACTGCCCATTCTCCATCCTCATCTTTAAAAAGCAGGTCAATAGAACCGCTAATCGGTTTTCCTTCACGTTTATAGTAGAACTCAACTTCTGGTCTACATTCATTCTCTAATATTTCATTAAATTCTGGACACTCTTCTATTTCATTAATAACCTTCTCTACTTCTGTCCGTAAATCTGGATAATCCTTAGATTCAGGATAACAATTAAATAGATAATCTCTATCTAATTTATCTCCTGTAGATAATAATTCAATCATTTCATGAACTAAAGTACCTTTTAAAGTAGCTGCTCTTTCATTTAAAAATGAAGCTTCAATTAAATTTTCTTTGCTATTATTGACTTCATTCGCTACTGCTACTTCTTCTTTAGATAACTCACCTTGAAAATCCTCCTCTTTAGCCAAAGACGAAGGGAATATAATTTTAGGATCTAACTTAAATTTATCAGGATTTATCTCTGTAGTCAACTCTTTTTTAACTTCTTTAAACGCTTCTTCCTCTTCAATCTCAATTATCGTCCGGTCATTTTTAGTTAATTTAAGATCAATATTACCATACTCTCCAGTTACTTCTTCAATCTTTTCTTGCTCTTCACTCTCTAAAAATTCCACTAAATCTTCTACTTCATAACCTAAGCCTTGCATCAACCACTTAAGACTATGGTTTAAAGTAATTCCCCCACTCCTTTTGATTCTAATATCTCCTGATAAAAAGAGCATCTCCTCGGCTCTAGTAGTTGCTACATAAAAGACTCGCTTACCTTCCATCTCATCTTTAAGAATTAAATTATCCTTAATCATCCCATGGCTACTAGTTTTATTACGTTTTAATTCTTCATCATAATACTTGATTCCTATCTGTTCTTGCCCATTAATCTCATCACAAACAAAACTTCCTAATCTGGCATTACCAGCATTATTTAAGTCAGCTAAAAAGACTACTGGAAACTCCTTACCTTTCGAGGCATGTATCGTCATTAATCTAACATAATTACCTTCCTCAATCTCTAATTTACCATCTCCTTCCTTATCCTCCTCTTCCATTAAACTCTTTAATCTTTCTAAGAAAAGATATAGATTATTCCCATTCTGCTGGCTAAAGTCTGAAGCTCCTTCGATTAACTTTTTAAAGTTAGCTAAACGTTGTTCACCACTAGTCCCAGCTAAATAAGTAGTATAAGCACCACAATCAATCAAAATCGTATTTATTAATCGATCTATACTCATCTCTTCTTTTAACTGCTGCCACTTATTAAATTTATCCTCAACCTTAGGATAATTAACAAATACTCTCTTCAATAAAGGTTCATCTTCATCACTATCAAGAGTCATCAATTCAAATAACTGATCATCACTTAATGCAAATAACGGCGAACGAAACAGACCAAAAACATTTATATCATCTTCAGGATAAATTAATGCTTTTAATACTAAATAGATATCATAAATCTCTTGTCGCTGATAGAATCCTTTTCCTTGCACAGTCCGATAAGGAATATTAAATTTCTCTAAAGCTTCTTCATACTCCTTAAGCCTAGTTCTACTTCGCATTAAGATGGCAATATCACCATAATCGACTGAATCAAGACTATCTTCTTTAAATATCCTCTTATCAGACTCTTTTACTAACCACTCTATTTTATTAGCCATTAATTCTGCTTCGTATTCGGCACTACTATAATCATCATCTCTAAAGTATTGAGTAAGCAATAATTCAATATGTGAATCTGGATCTTCATCAACCTTCTCTTCATATTTATTATTACGCCCAAAGGTCAAGTCTTGGTACTTAACATCATAACCATTAGCCTCTTCTTTATTCTTAGGAAAGATATTATTAAATATATAATTGATAATATCAATAATCTCTTTATTAGAACGAAAATTCTTCTTTAACTTAATTAATTTCTCATCATCTACATTATTGCCTGTAATCTGTTGAGTAACTTCATTAAAGATTCTTACATCCGCTCGTCTAAAACCATAAATCGACTGTTTTGGATCACCAACGATAAATAGCTTACCTTCCTCTAATTTATTGAAATCTTTATCTTTGGTAACCAACGGTCTAACAATATCCCACTGTGTCTGATTAGTATCCTGAAATTCATCAACCATAATAAATTCAATCTTTCTTCTTAATCTTTCTACTAAATCATAATTATTTCGAAAAGCTAAAACTACTCTTTTCTCTAAATCTAAATAATCCAAATATCCTTCTCTCTCTTTTAAAGAATGATATCTTTTATCTAATCGTTTATATATCTTTAATAAAATTTCTAATATCTTTGCTGCTTCTTCATCACTAGCTATTAATGGTTTCCCCTTAACAGTTGGTACCTTATCAAAAATAATCTCTTTTAAACTCTCAAACCTTCTATAAGCAGCCTTCTTGACTGAGTTACCACCTTCCCAGTCAGCTGCTACCATAGCTCGTCCAATCTTTACTTCCTTATTTTGATCAAAGTTATATAAACAACTTAAGAATTTAAAATGAATATTTAATAATCTATCTTTATCTTGTGGGGCATCACTTTCTTGATATAACTCCAAAGAGCTAAGTAATTCTTGGTAATAATTTAATATGCTTTTAATTACTTTTACTCCTCGAGATATATTCTTAGGAGTATATTCTCCAAGTTCTTTTATTTCTTCTTTTAGTTCTTGATTATTCAAATATTCTTCTATTGCTTCTAAACTATCATTATATACTCCTTTATTAATTACATCATGAAGTTCCTTGGAGTCATTTTCAACTAAAAAGCTTTCTACCCCTTCTGTGTTATCTAACATTTCATTTAAGATATCAAATAATCTTCGTTTGCCGTATGAATAAGTTATTTCCTGTAGCTCTTTATGAAATTTAGAATCTTCCTCATTAATGATCTTCTCAAGTACTGAAGTAATAGCCTCTTCTTTTAATTCTCTCTCTTCTAAACCTTCTATTATGTTAAAGTCAGCTTTAATACCTAATTCAAATAAATTATTCCGAATAATATCACTACAAAACGAATGGATAGTCGAAACCTTAGCTTTTGCTAGATTATCTAATAATTTAAATACCCAATCCCGTTCTTTTTTATTATCTTTAGAGTCAGTTAAGTTATTAGCTAAGTAATCTGTTAATCTCTCTCTAATCCGTTCTTTCATCTCTGAGGCTGCTTTCTTTGTAAAAGTAATTGCTACTATCTTATCTAAGGCATCTTCTTTATACATTAATCCACCCTGATCTTGTGGAGTTAATAGTATCTCTAGATAACGTTCTGTCAAGACTCGAGTCTTACCACTTCCAGCTCCAGCGTTAATTGCTAAATTCTTATCTAAATTCTGTACCGCCTGGGCTTGGTCAGGAGTAAACTTCATTCCCCTAATCTCAATTGCTTCCTTGGTCATTAAGCTTCCTCCTTTCTACAGATGAATTTACATTGACAATAACTACAACCATTATCATCTTCGCCTATCTTAAAATTACCTGTTTTAATATTAGTGATATACTCTTTAATATTCTCTTTAGCTTCCTCTAAGCTATTATTAAATCTTTCCGTAGCTTTTTTACTACTCTTATACATTTCATTAGTGAGATTTAATTTCTTATAGCCAATCCCCTTACTAGGGTCTAAGATATAATAACCGCCATAAACAATATCTTCACTAAACTCTTCATTGGCAGCCATAATATAAAGCGGCATCTGAACCGGATTGCGTATGCTTCCTGTCTTATAATCAATGACTCCTAACCAATCTTCTTCATGATAATTAATGCGGTCAATCCGACCACTAAATTTATAATTATCGACTAACTCTAATTCATTAAAGTCCCATTCTACTTCTTTTACAGTAAACTCATTAGTTTTCTTATTCTTTATTCTACTATCTCTTTCAAAAGCTAAAATTTTCTCTAAACCTATCCCTAAGCTTTCATCTTTTAAATATCTTTCACCTTCAGTCTGCCAATAGAAACTCTCTTTAAATAATGGGTATTCAGCCAATACCTCTTGAGTAACTTCTAATAATAATTTAGCTGCTTCTTCTTGATTATCTTCCGTAACTTTCCCAGCACTAAACTTATTATAAAATTTCTCCATAATTTTATGTAGAAATCTACCTCTTTCAAAAGGCTGAATCTCTTCAGAGAACTCAAGACTTCTAATCTTGAATATCTTCTCAAATAAGAATTTAAATGGACAATTAGCATAACTACCTAACGAATCAGCCGAATAAACATAATCATCATTAAATTTTTCCTCTAACCAATTTAGATTCCTTTTGTCTTCTATCTGTCCATTATATGCTGAAAATTCATCTTGATTTCGATCTTTAAGTAACCTAAATTTAGTTAATAAATCTTCATTCCAGGAATAATCATCGATTAATTTATATTGCTCCCCTACTTTTAATCCCTTACCTAAATATTTTTGCAGCTCATCAATTGAATAAAGATTATCTTCTACCTTCATTTCTTCTAACTTAACTATTCTTCTTAATTCTTCAATACAAGAACTAGCTAAAGCCTTCTCTTCACTTGCTGATTTAGAGTAAGTAATGAATATTCCTTTCTTTGCTCCTAGAAGATGGTCAACAAAAAGGTATCTATCTAAAACCTGATCATCTGTTAATTCCATCCCTAACTCTTTAAAGTATTTATCTAATGGATTCTGACCTCTCGTTGGATAAAGATCATGGCTCATTCCAGCTAAAAAGATATAATCATAATCTCCACTTCTAAGCTCTATCTTACCAGTAATCTCTACTCCTTGACTTTTATCATAAGTATAAGTCCCTTCCTGAAAAGCTTGCCTTAAAATTTTAACCCATTCTTTTAAAGTTCTTTTCTCATCTGTTATATTATTTAATTTAGCAATTATATTCTGAAATTCATTCCAGGCAACTATGACTTCACTATCTTCCTTAAATTCTTCTAATTTATCAGCTAATTCAAATTTGTTAAGAATATTAATAAATTTATTAATAAAATCTTTAAAACTTACCTCTTTACTTAGACTCCATTTAAAAGTCTCTTTAATAAATTCTAGATTCGTTACTAGCTCATCATCTTCTAAACTTCTTATCTTATCTTCAATTAATTTAATTAAATGCCATCCAACAGCTTCAAATCTAACTTCTTTTAAAACTTGGTCTAGCTTACTTAATAATGATGGAGAATCTAAATTAATAAAATCTGCACTAATTAAAGCTAAAAACTCCTGACTATTAAAGTCACCAGTTAATATATCTAATACTGTTACTAATTCTTTAATTAATGAAACCGAGATCAATGGCATAGGTATTTTTCGTTTATAAGGTAAATTATATTGAGTAAAAATCCTATCTAAATGAGGTCGATAATTACCAGGAGTAGAGAAGGCAATCCCAATTCTAGATAAATTCTCTCCTTCTTTAGCTAAAGCTCTAATCTTTTTAGCTATAACTTCTAATTCTTGCACTGGATTAGGAAGATCAATTATTTTTAACTCTTTTTCAAGCTCATCTTGCCAAATATACTTTTCATCTTCAGCTAGGACTTCATTACTAAATATCTTTTTAATTAATTCATTATTCTTCTCCGTATAGTCTTCAATTACAAAACCAGCTTCTTTTAACTTTTCAAATAATGGATCTAAATCACTAAATAATTTCTTCTTATCAGGATTATAGTCTAATAATATAGTCATTTCTTCTACCCAATCTGCTAATATTAAAATCAACTCCAACTCAGCAGGTCTGAAGATATAAACTCTATCTAAGAATATATTCTTAACTTCTGGATAAAGATATACAAAATCAGCTTTCGTTAAGTTTTCTATTAGAAACTGATAACTCTGCCACTTTGTAATAAAGTTTAATTCATCTAGTCTATCTTTTAAAGAATAATAAATATCTTTTAATTCAACTAGAATTTCTTTATCTAATCTCCGTTCTTCTAAATTAACTAATTCGGCATCAATCTCATTAATAAACTCTAAAATATAATCTGTAGAACTTTCATCAAAATAATCATAATCCTCTTCTTGCAGTAACTGAAATAAAAGATACTTTAAGTCATCATTATTAATAATCTGACGCTTACCATCTACTTTATAATAAATGTCTTTAAATAATTGATCAATAGACAACATACTCTGTAATACCACTGCTTGACTATCCTCTGACTGCCATATCTTTTCCCGCATAGTAGCCTTCATTTCATAATAAGGAAGAATATATAATAAATTATCATTTTCTAAATAATAATTTAATCCTATATCGTTCACAGAGTTAATATCACTATAGATTAACCTTTTAGACAATTGAATCCCCCCTGTCAAATTTTAATAATATAAATATCACAATCTATTTAAATAATATCAGATTCACTGGGACAATATCTGTCTCTACAGTAGAATTTATTATTTACATTATTGAAATCAAACTGCTTATAATATCACTTCCACGTATAGTAATTAATTCCCTGTTGTTTTAAAGAAATCAATCTGCTATTCCCTTACCAAACTCTGCCCTGGATTAGTTATCTTAATGGAGCCTCCATAACCACAAGTTATTGTAGATGTTTCGAGTAATGTAGGTATATCATGAATAGTAACATCATCCTTACCACCTTGCCAAGAACCAGCCGGATTAGGAGTACAAGGCGGTGTTGGATCACTAGATCTTTTACATTTGCTACCGAATTTACTCATGTTAGTATCTTGAATAGTAGCCATAGGCTTACTTTGAATATAGACTTGATATTTATCTGCGACATTTAGAGTACTTGGACCTGTACCTAAGCTACACTTTAATTTTGCTCCATTGCAGACATATAATCTTTCTGAACCACTACCTCGTGCAATAGAAGAAGTATCTTCACCCTCTTGCTCTTGCTGTTCTTCTTTTTTCTTATCTTTCTTATTATCTTCTCCACTAGTTGTAAATGCTGTTGCTGCTTTGGAAGACTTTTGAGAGCCATTATTTTCTTCACTTTCTTCTTTCTCATCTGGGAATATTATCGTATCCTCGGGATATATCCAAAGGAAGTTATCTTTAATTCGCTCTTCCTCTTCTAGAAATTTGTTTTCTTCTATGGCAAGTATTTCAGATTTAGAAGCTTCTTTACCATTTTTACTAACTATCTTATCTCCATCTAAATAATAAGGGGCTTTATCTTCTACCCATAAGCCATAATCGCTTTCTTGGAAACCAGCAATGCATAGGGTCTTTGTTTCTTGTTTATCATTAAAATAATTGATATATATATTATCTCTATTATCCTTAGCATAATTATTCTTAGTTTTATCTTGATAACTTGTAATTTCTGAAAGCTGGTTTGGGATATAGACTTTTGAACCAACTTTTAACTTCTTAGCTTCTTCTTCAGTAAAATTACTACCATCCTCTTTTTCTAATTTCCTCCAACGACTTGCTTCTCCTAAATAACCCTCTACTATCTCTTCTAATGTATCTCCTTCCATTACCTTATAGACTAATCTTGACTTCTTATCTCTTAATACCTCTAAATTTTTCCCCTTGATATATGTATCATTTAATTTTAACTTGCCTCTTGCTTTATCTGTAAACCCCTCTAAGCTAAGTGAACTATTACTTAAAGCTTTATCATAATCATATCTCCTATTATTATTTAATCCAGGAAGGCTATAACCTTTATCTGGTAAGTCTATATTATAATCTAAGTCATCAAATTCTCTAATCATCAATACATTCCATGAGTTGTTACTGTTATTATGGCTATTACTTTTATCTTTATATTTAATTCTATATTTAATCTTTAAAGTATTTTTTTCTAAAATCTTAAAGAAATGTTCAAATGAAGTATAATAATAAATTACTTCCAAAAGTCTTTTATTATCTTGTTTAAAAGTTTCTACATATTCCTGATACTTAACTTGACCTCCTAAAATCAGATATTCATTCTCTAATCTTCTTTTTAAATTACTACCTATCTGCTCTCCATTAATTATTATCTTACTCCCTTTTATCACGTCTTTAGTATATTCTTCTTCCTTATAGTAATTTGTCATTCCTATACCTGTCCATAATTTAATATCATTTGTCTTATCTTCTTTCATATTAGATTTATTATCAATCCCAGTACTATCTTGCGAGTTATCAGCTTCTAAGTTAATACTACCTAATATTGAATTTCTAACTACTTTAAAGAAATTATGATTCTTATCATTAATATAATCCACTGGATTTCTTGATTGGATCTCTTTTTCAAAGATAATATAATTATAATCTAAGTTACTATCTATTGTATTTCCTACCCAATTATTCCTAATAAATTTCTTATTAAACAACTCATCTAATATTATCTTATATGATAAAGGATCGTTACTTAAGTCTAACCCAAACTTCTTTGCTTTTTGGTCTATTATATCTATACTCTTGACTGTAAGTATATTTGGAGACATATCTGCTGAACCATTAGTTATTACTATTATTGTCTCTTCTTTAAGTAATCTTTTAGCATACTCTTCTCCAAAATAGTTACTTAAGTCATCTAAATATCTATTAATTTTATTATTGTTATTAGGTACTATTACATTTTTGATATTTTTAGATTGCTTTTCTGAATTAAGCTTCCTATCTATTCGGGCAGTATCATAATATTTTAAATTCTCAGTTGATACTTTCGTAGGATCACCATTAAAGACTTCATCTAAAATCTCTTTAATCTTCTTATCTCCTTGTTGATTAAAATTATAATAGGCTGTAAACTCTATATCTTCTTCTTCCTTTATCTGTTCTTGATAAAAATGACCTATCTGCTCTACCACTCCTATATAGTTAGTGCTTCCATTTTTAATTTCAAATTTGGCTAAGTTTTGAGAGTTTTGCTTAACAAGTTTACTATAATCTATGGAAATATCCTTATTTGTTATCTTATTAGTAACTGCACTAAGATTATTTGAATTAAACAAAGTCGTATTATCTAATTGAACTGCTAAAGAATTTAAGCTATCCTCTGCTAAGAATGTCTTCATTCCCTCAAATACCCCTGGGGCATCTATTTTCTTCTCTACTATTATGTAATTTATATCCTGATTTGGATTATATCCTTTAGTCTCATAAGGAAATATAAAGTACATTCTACTAGCCCCAACATACTTTTTTAGATCTAATAGATTATCCTTTGTTACTTCTAATCCTAACGAAATTATCTTCTTCCATGATATATCTACATTATTATTTTTATCTTCGTCTTTAGTTTCATTTTCTTTCTGCTTAAGATATTCACCATAGGCTGCTTTCACTCCATTCGAAATAGATTGAGCCGAATGAACAATTAATAGTCCTAACATTCCATAGACTACCTTATCTAATATATTCTTGCATGTCATGCCTACTTTTAATAAGATTATTCCTAAGGATGATAACCAACCCATTACCTTAGCTGCAAACATATTACATCTAGCTTCAAAGATAATTCTATCTTTTATTTCATCTTTTAATCTTTTAGCTTTTATAGGATTTTCTTCTGTCAATTCACCCCAATTTATTCCTTTGTATTTTGGCTCATACATCACCGTTACAACTGCGGGAGCCCAAATAGCAAAATATTCACTAATGAGTTCTTTTCCTTTTTGAGAAGCTTTATCTTTTAGGCTGTCTAACTTCTTATCGTCTTGACCAATCTGTTCTTCTAATTTCTTACTTAAATCTTTTAACTCCTTATTATTTCCTAGCTTTCCAGCTTCCTTTACTTGCTTAGCTAACTGTCTTTCTAAAGTCATTCCTTTCTTTAATTCTACCAAATCTTTAGTAGTTGAGAATAACTTATAGGTATTTTTAACTTGTTTTCCTTTCTGATAAGTTTCTATCAAACTTTGTGAAGTTTGACTATTAGCTCCGTTATTATCTTTAATTTCTAATTCTTTTATAAATTCACCATCTAAAGAGTCTGGCATCTCCTTAGATAAATAATCAAACATTACAACTGGACTACCTGTTATAAGTTCTTTGTATTCCTTCTTCATATTATCTAACTCTCCAAATAATGATTGCATTGAATCATCCTTAGATGAAAAGAAGGTAACTATCACATCACTTGCAGATAAAAAAGCCTGTTTAGCTTCGCCTTCGGCTATCCATTCGGCGTTGTTTAGGGCGTTGGTGTAAGATGTTGCTAGCTTTTCAATTTGCTTTTCAGCTGTTTCAGGATATGGACATTCTGCCCAAAATTTCCCCTCTTTACGTTCCTGCCAATCTTCTCTTACATAAAATTCATTCTCATAATAATATACTATTTTTGACAATAGTTTCACCTCCTCCTATTATTTGATAATTTGATATTTATAATAAGTAATGATTAATGGGATTCCCTTTTTATCTTTTTCTATTGACTTAATTATATCTCCCTCTTCATTATATTTATTATTCACCCAAAGAAATATCCAAAATTCCCCATTATCCTTTCTTGCCCTTCTGAAATCCTCTATTTTATTTCCATTCTTATCATATTTATTTTTTCTAATTCTCTTTATAGTTCCATTACTATCTCTAGACACAAATTTTATCTCATTACCATTCTCATCATACTCCCATTCAAACCAAAACTTTGTTGTATTCTCATTTTTTGTTATTGATTTTGTTATCTTACCAAATTTATTAAAATGACTTACATCTATAATTTCTTCTCCTGTGTCCTTAATAGTCTTTATCTCTGTCTCTTTTATCATTCTTCCTTGCTCATCATACTCTCTTTTAAAGCTAGAAACTGTATGTATTTCAAAGATACCATCACTGTCATCTATTACTTTTGTTTTTTCTCCTTTTTTATTGTAATAAAACTTCTTAACTAGTCCGTTAAGTATATCTTCTGTGTACTTATACTTTAGTTTCCCATTATCATAATACTCATAGATCCCTTTTCCTAGCTTTGAACCTTTTCTAGCTGTTTTAATTATATAACCTTTCTTTCTTCCAGCTTGATTATAATTGTAAACCTTAAATATATTTATTTGATCTCCCATAAATAATTTTGTATCTGCTTTCTTAATCAGTCTTCCCTCGTCATCATACTCATACTTTTCGTAACCAGTTACTTCACCTTTTTCATTCTTATCTACTTCACTCAATAGTCTATCTTGGTTATCATACTTCTCTATTCTTGTTACGTGCTTTTTTCCGGAATCTACATCTTCTCTTATGACTTTAACGACTAAATATACCTTCTCTTGTTGCTCTTTTGATAATTTATAGTATGGCTCTTGTTCACTCTTATCCTGTTTATTATTAGTTTCTTTACTCTTAGCCTGTATCTTTTGGTTATCTTGCAGAGTTTGTTTAGCATTACTACGCTCTTCTGTGCATGCAGTTAATGTTAATATTAAAGTAAGTGCTAAAAGTAATATTAATACCTTGTTAATCTTCTTCAATCTCTCATCCCCCCTTTGTTTAGTGTCAGTGGTTAGTGTAAGTGTCAGCTCTTATTTATAATCTGTCATTTGTTATCTATTTTTAGTCTGTGTCTCGTCTGCGTCAGTCTGTGTCTAATAATTAACTTCCCTCCTTTCGTATATCATTTCAATCTTATAACTTACTGATGACTGCCACTGAAAACTGACAACTCATTATACCATACGATTCTCAAAAAATTCTCAAATAACCATGATTGTCCACCACTTTTCCAAAAGCAATTTCGGCTAAATTCTTATAGGCATCGTCAGTCTTCGAGATAATATAATTCTATTTGAGATAATCAACGGTATCTCTACAATCTTTTTCTTGATTAATTTAAATTTTTTAAAATAATCTCCTTTTAAAATCAAAAAAAGCCAGAGAAAAACTTCCCTGACTTAACTAATCGCTGCTATTCATCTGTAAATAAATCATCACTTAACTCCCCTATTCGCTTCTTTCTTTCTTCAGTTGCATCTTTATCTACTATAATTTTAATTACATCTCCTGCTTTAGCTTCCTGGGGTAAGACAGACTTTGGCACTTCAAAAACTTCTTTATCACCTTCTATAATAGCCCTTTCTCCTTCAAACCGATCTATAATTAACAATCATCTCACCCCCTTTTTAGTTATCAGTTGTTAGTGACAATGTCAGTAAATTTATACTAGATATTATTAGCTTAAAAAGGATCTGACACTAACAATTACTCCTCTTCAAGTCTTAATTCAGCTATAATTATTCCTACTAAAACTATACAAGCACCAATAATAAATTTAATAGTAAGCTGTTCTCCCCAAAAGACCCAGGAAAAAAGAGCTCCAAAAACTGATTCTAGACTTAACAAAATAGCCGCATGAGTAGAAAAAGTAAACTTTTGAGCCACATTCTGAGCTAAAAAAGCAAATATACTACTTAATAAGATCATATAACCTAATCCAATTAAACCATTATCAACTGATAAAACAGGCATCGGCTCCTTAAAAACAGCAATTACTATAGATAAAACTCCAGTAAAAGCCAGTTGAATAATCGTTAAATTAATAGGATCTACTTTCTTAACTAAGATACCTATAGCTACAATATGAGCTGCAAAAAAGAATGCACAGAACAAAGTCAATAAATCCCCTATATTAAAAGCAAGGATTCCTTCCTGAAATGAAATCAAACTTAATCCAATAGTTGCTAAAACAGCTCCAATTAAAGACTGCTTACTAATCATCTTTTTAGTTACAAACATATAAAGAAACGGAACAATCACTACATTAATACCGGTAATGAAACCTTGTTTAGCCGGTGTAGTATAAATTAATCCTACAGTCTGAGTAGCAAAGGCTAAAAATAAGAATAAGCCAATTAACAGTCCCTTAGATAAAACCTTTAACTCAATCTTTCTAACTCTCTTCCAAAATATAATACCTAAAATAAGTGCAGATATTGTAAATCTAATACCAAGAAAATAGAATGGTCCCATGGTATCCAATAAATTTTTAGTAACAACAAAACCTCCACCCCAGACCATTGCTACTAATAATAAGGCTAAATCAGCAAATAAGATTATCTTTGTATCTTTAGATTCTACTGCCTCTTGACTATTATACATTAAAATCACCCTTTATTTCCAGATATAAGAACAAAGTCAACACATATCTTCCACTTGTCATTCACTCCGCGTCCTGCTCCGTTCATTGTCAAAAAACAGTTTTCCACCCTCCATGGTTCCAAACTGTTTTTAAGAGTCGCTCCAGAAATATGTTGACTAGAATAAACTTATCCATAACCTACAATAAATATAATTTTCTATATGACCAGAATGAATTAAGGAGATGCAAATCATTCTGCACCTCCTCTTCTCTATCAAGTAAAATTAAGTTATCTCTTTACTACTTCCACAACTTCATTATTATTAACATAAACTCTAGGTATCCTCTTACTAACCATACAGACCACTTCATAATTAATAGTCTCTATTCTATCTGCAACTTCAGTTGCTGTAATCTCTTCTTCGCCGTTTTTGCCTATTAAAGTTACCTCATCACCGATCTCTACTGAATCAATCTCACTAACATCTATCATAAATTGATCCATGCATACTCGGCCTACTACTGGAACTCGTTTTCCATTGACTAAGACTTCATTATTAGATGAAAGCAATCTATTGTAACCATCTTCATACCCTAATGGCAAAGTAGCTATCTTACTCTCTGACTCTGTTGTATAGGTTCGTCCATAACTAATATCGGTTCCTTTAGGAACATCTTTTATATAAGCTATTCTTGCCTTTAATCTCATTCCAGGCTTTAAATCAACCCTTTGTTGTACTTGTTTAGAAGGCCAAAGGCCGTAAGTAATTATTCCTAAACGTACCATATCTAAATGAGTTTCGGGCAAATCTAAAAACGCTGCACTATTAGCAGAATGTTTAATAGGGATATCAATTCCCTCATCCTCTAAATCAGTTATTACTTTCGTAAACTTGGCAAACTGTTCATAAGTATAGTTTTTATCTTCTGCATCAGCTACTGCAAAATGAGTATAGATTCCTTCAACTACTATGTTAGATAATTTTTTTATTCTTTTTACGAAATCTACTGCTTCATCAGGCTCCAGACCAATGCGTCCCATTCCAGTGTCAACCTTAACATGGACTTTAACCTTTTTATTTAATTTAGCTGCTTCTTTATTTAAAGCAGACACATTCTCATAATTATAAACCGTTTGAATAAGATCATGCTTAACTACTTCTGCTGCTGATTCTTTAGGTGTCCAACCTAAAATTAAAAGCGGTACCTTCTTCAAACCAGCTTCTCGTAATTCAATAGCTTCATCCAAAATAGCAACTGCTAACCTATCAGTCCCGTGATGTAAAGCTGTCTTGGCAACCTGAACAGCACCATGTCCATAACCATCAGCTTTTACTACTACAGTTAATAAAGTATCATCTTCTAATTTGTTTTTAAATTCTGAAATATTATGTCCAATATTATCTAAATCTATTTCTGCCCAAACCGGTCTTAAATTCTTATAACTCTTCATAATACTACTCCTTTATCATGTCTTCTTCTATCTTTAGGCTCTGTTTTAATAGATTTACAGCAGTTTCAGGGTACTCCTTACCCATTACACCTAAAGAAGCCATAATATAATCCTCATCAATAGTAACACTAGCATTTAATGTAGGAAATAACTTCTTACGAGTCTTACTTCTTCTTATGCTTTTTAAAATTTCTTCATTCTTTGCTAATCTAGTTAAAGCACCACCAGTCCCAATCACCCATTTTATCCTAGTCAAATCTTTTCCAGAAGCAATCATCTGCCTACCGGAAGGACCATATATCTCTTTTAAGGTGCCAGCATGTCGCTTAACAGCAGTCTGAACAGCTTCTTTAGTAAGTTTAGCGATAAACTCTTTTTCTAATTCATCTTTAGGAATAGGTTTTCTATCCTCTAATATTTGATCAATAGAAGAACCTAATTCTTCACTTAATTTCTCTTTACCAATTCTATTCACTACATTATCTGCATTCACGAAAACTCCTAAATCTCCTTCAACCGTTCTTTTGGCAACGGGCTCAGGACTAGTTAGGATATCTCTTATTTCTTCAGATCCTTCAGTAACTGAATGCAAGTCAGTCGTAGCTCCTCCTACATCAAAGACTATTAAATCCCCAATCTCTTCTTTCAATAATTTAGCACCATTCATCACTGCTCCTGGAGTCGGCATAATCGGTCCAGTAACCCACTCATCTATCTTATCCATGCCCGGTGCATGAATAATATGCTTTTCAAAAGCATCTTGAATCATGGCTCGTGTAGGCTCTATATTAAATTGATCTATTTCTGGATAAACATTATCTACAACTAATAATTCAAAAGAAGTATCAGCAAAAATATCTTTTATTTCATCTCTAATTGCTATATTCCCAGCATAAAGAATAGGAATATTCCTATCTAGCTGTGCTAACATCTTTGCATTATGAATAATTGTTTCTTCTTCTCCGTAGTCTACCCCACCAGCCAATAGAATAATATTTGGCTCTTTATCTTTAATTCTCTTTAGATGACTATCTCTTAACTTGCCAGCAGTCACCATCTTGATTACTGCACCTGCACCTAAGGCAGCATCTTCTGCAGCTTTTACTGTCATGTCATAAACTAAACCATGAACTGTCATCTTCAAACCACCGGCAGCACTACTAGTGGCCAACATTTCTTTCCAATCCATACCTTCTATATCTAAATTATTCTCTAAATCATTAACAGCATTCTTAACCCCTATTGTCACATCACCATTTAATACTGTAGTTGGTGCTTGACCTTGACCTATAAATTTAGGGGTTGGTGTCCCAACCCCTGCAAAAGCATTAACTACAGTAGTTGTACTTCCTATTTCAGCTACTAATAAATCTACTGTAGACATCTTTAATTTACCCTCCATTTCTTACTCTTCTCTAGCTTGACGTTCTTCAACTAAGAAGCTAGCTACATCAATACCATGGGTGCCTTTACCATATCCAGCATCCATACCTGATTTCACAGCGATATCATTATTAATCTGAGTTCCACCAGCAATTAATGCAATATCATCTCTAATTCCTTTTTCTATACAAAGTTCATGTAATTTCTTCATATTAACTCTATGGATATCATTATGAGTAATAATAGTACTGATTAAAATAGCATCTGCATTAATTTCAATTGCAGCATCTACTACTTTAGTAATCGATACAGAGGTTCCTAAGTATTTACATTCAATACCAAACTTCTCAATTCCTCCATGTTTGATATCTATTATTTCTCTCATGCCAACTGAATGCTCATCTTCACCAACAGTAGCAGCTACTATTTTCATTGGTCTTTCTTTAATATCTTCACGAATTTCATCTTCAGATAAGATCTCTTCTTCTTCAGGAATATCTAAATCTTCAGGGTCAATACTAAAATCCACTTGTCCTTTAACTTCTAACAATGTTCCTTCTGATGGATGCATTGCTTGCTTATGAATAACCTCTGGATTCTTAAGCCCCATCTTCTTAGCAATCTCCATAGCAGCAACTTCTGCCACTCTTTCTTCTACTGGTAATAATAATGTTGTATTTACCCAGCCATCCCCATACCATTCAACTTCAGGCTTAATTAAATCCTTTTCTCTAGCTTTTTCTGACTTTTCTAAACGTTTATGAACATTATCATTTTCATCTAACTCATCAATATACACGATCCCATCTGGATCACATAATGTACACCCATCAATTAGGTCACATGGATCTTCAATATCTTCTGGTAAGTTATTATATCCGAAGTGCTCACAAACTGGAGCCATGTAATCTTCATCTCGTTTTATAATCGTTCCAGCTCCTACACCGCCTTCGATTTCACGCTTAATTCCGTCGGCATTTCGCTGTGGGTACTCTCCAGAATCAACAAAGAACCCTTCAGAAACAGCCTCAAAATATCCGCCTGCTTCTAAAATCTCTTCCATAAATAAGATTGCTCTTTCTTTTAATTCTCGAGCTTTATCTCCTACATAACCATCCATATTAATCTCTACTAAATCTTCTAATCCATCTAACCCGACTAAAGCCTGCTTAGCAGTATTAACAGCATGAATATTATTATAATGCCATGGTACATTTCGACCTTCATCTGGAGTAATTGTACTTTGAATATCAGCAGATGTTAATCTAGATAATACTAAGTTAAGCACATGAGTAACTGTTGCTTCTCGAGTAGAAGAATCTATATACTTAGTATTCTGCTGTGCTCTAAATTTAAACCCTTTAAATAATTCTCTTAAAGCCACTGCATAAGGTAAATCAATCTTTAATGCAGGTGCCGGTGGAGCAGTTGGTGGTACTGTAGAAAGAGCTATATTCTCTTTTGGCATTCCAACTTTCATTGAAAAGATAGAGTTAAGAGCATGCTGTACAAATAATTCCGGCATTACTTTCCAAGCTTCTCTAGCAGTTGCATTAGCATTATGTGCTCCATCAATCTGTAACATATCAGCACTGGCCATTAATTTTTTAGCTACAGCTGCATCTACAAATGATCTCTGCATATTTACATTTCTATATAAAACATTATACTGTGGATCCTGATGAGCTCCATTCACTCCTTCTTCAGCAAACATTAAAGCAATATCCGGTCCAGCAACTCCACTTACATATGAATGGAAATTAAGTGGACGTCCTACCTCATCTTCTATAATATCTAAAGCCTTACGTGTAGCTCTAACCTGTTTTCTACTAATCGGCACTCCTCCTACTCCTTCTGGAGTACCTTCAATTAAACCATCATAATGACTCTGGCCAGCAGTTCTAATTACCATTAAGTGATCTGCACCGTGCCAAGCTGCCATTCTCATCCTTCTAAGGTCATCTTCAAAACGTCCTGAAGCAATCTCAGCTGTAATAACTGGATCTGGCTGAGGATCGATATAACCAAAATTACGTGATGAAGGTAATGGGATACTATTATCTAAGCCTTCAGCTACTTGAGAATATTTAAAAGGACCAATCTCTTTTTCTCCCTCTTCTTGCTTTCTCCAAGTCCAGCCTTTTCTTCTAGGTCTATAATCCTCTAAGTCCTGTAATATCTCTTGAATATCTAATTTCTCTTTTGGATCTACACTCACGCTACTTCACCTCCAAATAATCCTGGTAATTCATCATCATATTTTCCATCAGCGATTGCTAGTCCAGCTTCTTTAATCTTTAAACCTTTAGCTTGAGCTAATTTAAGTATAACATGTCCTGCTCCTTTGCCTAATAAATCTTTTTCCATTATCTTATTTACTATCTCTTTTGCTTCTAAACTGCTAAAGCCCATTCTTAAAACTACCGCCCGTTCAATAGCAGGTGAAGTATACTCTTTGGATAAGTCTACTAAAGGATCAACTATTTCTGCTGCTAAATCCCAAAACTTTTCATATAATTCTTGGTCAGATAAGTCTGTTAATTTTTTACGTCTTTCTTGAAAGTCATCTTTTCTTTCTTCTACCATTGATTACACCTCCACATCTAAATCTTTTAGTGCATTGATTACGAAATTCTTATCAGTATTTGTCTCTTCAATTAAGAATTCAATATCTTCTTTAGTTACTGTAGTGATTTCATTTCTCTGGACAGCATTTTTAATGTAAGATCGTTTCAATTTAGCTAAATCTAAATCTTCTACTTGAATCTGTTCTGGGCCTTCAGGAATTACTACAGATTCCCCCGGCACTTCTTCTCTTGGATTTCCTCGTTTTATCTCAATACCGTTCTCACGAGCAAAAGTCAATTGAGCAGTTGGATGCTTACCTGCTCCAGTATATTCCGTCTCTTGTACCACTAAAATTTGATCTTCATCCATCTCTTGAGCAACTGAGAGAGCCGCAGCTAATGAAGTATTTCCAGCTGGTCCCCGTTCTAAGCCTTCTATTTGAGCTAAAGCTTCAGTTACATAGAATACTTCTCCTTGATTAACTGTTACATATCTATCTGCATATCTAATTGCTCGCGCAGCACTACGAGGTACATCTGACCTATCCGGCCAAGTAATAAACGGCATTCCAAAACCTGTATGTCCAGTCGTAAATGACTTATTATTAAAGTCAATATCACTGGCCATATGTAGACCTTTTAAATTCACACTTGCTGCTACAACCTCAGTCTCAGTAGCACCTGCTTTTTGTAAACCTCTAGCTGTGCCGGTTAAGTTTCCACCACCTGCATTAGTTACAATTACTGCATCCGGGTGTTTGCCTTCGCGTTCTTGTAATTCTTCAGCTATCTCATAACCTAGAGTTTCAACACCTGCAATCCCAAAAGGAGTATATAATGAAGCATTAAAGTAACTTGTTTCTTCTAGTACCTTTAAGAAAGTATAAAATAATTCCGGTCCAGTCGTTAACTGTAAAACTTCTGCTCCATATGCTTCACATTTACGTCCTTTTTCTATGATTTCAGGCTGTCCTACACCTTTACTATCATAAACCTCTTGAACAATAATTGGTTCTAAGCCACGCTTTACAGCTTGAGAAGCTACCGATGCTCCATAATTACCACTAGTAGCTGCTACTACTCCATCATATTCATGCTTCTTAGCATGATAAATAGAGACTGCTGCTCTTCTTGCTTTAAAACTACCTGATGGATTAGCCGCTTCATCTTTAAGAAAGATTCTAGCACCTTTGCCCTTAGGAGCTAACTGTCGAGCAACTTTAGTTAAATTCCTTAACTCATATAACGGTGTTTCTCCTACATCTGTCTCTTTTTGAATTTCACGAATTTCATCTAAATCATAACCTACTTCTTTCATCATTCTTTCATAATCGAATCCAATTCCGTCGTATTCGAATGTATTATAATCAATTCCTACTGCTTTTTTCATAATTTCATTATTTCTACCCATTACTGCTACGTAGCTCATATCCTTCATTATTCTTTGCCTCCCTTTAACATATCTTTCAATTCACGACCAATTGGTAATAATTCAGGTACTGGTTTACCAAAATCATGTTCATAGGAAGGGCTAATCTCCTCTAATGTTCCCGAAATCGTTCTTCCAATTAAAGTTTTAATAGACACTTCTTCACCTAACTTAGCATCTTCTGTTATAAATCCTCTTACCCTTAATTCTAAAGGGACCTCTTGTGTTTCTTCAGGAAGATTAGGGGCTCTTTCCCCTGCTTTAAGTACAATATTATGAATTTGAACCCATTCACCTTTTTTAGCTTTAGCCATTAAGCATCACCTACTTTCTATTAATTCTATCTCTCATATCGCCCATAATAGCCCGTGGTACTGGTAGATCTAACATAGTCTTAAGTCCGGGATTAGCATTGATTGTTTGAGGAATCATATTAATACACATTGCAATAGTTCCTATTCCACCTGGCACTTCTGGATTAATTGACATTTCTATATCCGGATTACCTTTAATTCTAATATAATCTCCTGTTTCAACCCCTTCTAATTGAGGTTCTACTTGCTGTGGATGAATCATATCTATCTTCTGTTCCCCGTCTACTTTACCGTGTCCTAACATCTTAACTCCTGCCACATCCCCAGCTTTTACTTCAGCATAAGGTGCTTTGCGATCTACATTAGAAACAATAGGATCTTGGCTTTGAGTAATCGGTTCATCTAATTTCCAACCTAATGCATCTGTAATCATTTGAATAGACTCCGTAAAACCAACATGTCCTGCTAAAGTACCATCTTTAGTTCTCTCTTCAAACTCATCTGTAGTAATACCAACACCTTGCTCTTCCATAACCGCTGGTCCGAATGGAGATAAGTTATTAACTCTTTCTGCTTCAATACTTTCTACACTTTCGCAAGCTCCAGTTAAAAGAACTACTAATAAATCCATAATCAAACCTGGATTAATTCCTGTACCTAATACTGAAACTCCGTTCTCTTTAGCAATTTTATCAATCTTTTCAGATAATTCAGGTTCCTGTGCTTGTGGATAAGCCATCTCTTCAGCCGTTGAAACTACATTTATTTTATTCTCAAGACATAACTTAATCTTATCAAAAGCCTTGCTAGTAAAGGAATCAGTTGCTAATAAAGCAACATCAGCACATTCTTTTGAAATTACATCTTCAATATCATCTTTAATTATAACTTCTGGTTTATCTCCTGCTTCCATATCAAGCACTTCATACATGCTCTTACCTACTTTTCTTTCATCTCTATCACAAACACCTACTATATCTACACCTTTTTTCTTAAGTAACATCTCAGCCATTCCGCTACCCATGGCCCCAAAGCCCCAGATAACTACTTTAATATTCTCCATACCGTTTCCCCTCCTATAGTTTATATAAGGCGAGATAATCTATTTATCATCCCGCCTTTACTTTTTGTAATCAAACCATTTATTTACTTGGTTAATAACTCTTTAGCATCATGATATTCTAAATCAAATGCTTCAGCTACTGCTTTATAAGTTACCTTACCTTCATAAACGTTTAATCCCTTAAGTAATGCTTTATCATCTAATAATGATTTCTTATATCCTTTATTAGCAATCTGTACTGCATAAGGTAAAGTTACATTAGTTAAAGCATAAGTAGAAGTTCTAGCTACAGCTCCTGGCATGTTAGCTACTGAGTAATGAACTACTCCATGCTTAGTAAATACCGGATCATCATGAGTAGTTGGATAAGTTGTTTCTACACAACCACCTTGATCAATAGCTACGTCAGCAATAACTGCTCCTTCTTTCATATCTTTAATCATATCTTCAGTTACTAAGTGAGGAGCTTTAGCGCCTGGAATTAAGACTCCACCAATTACTAAGTCTGCTTTAGTTACTTCATCATAGATATTATACTTA